>CAMWMO010000359.1 GCA_947175305.1 uncultured Lachnospiraceae bacterium | reverse complement strand
TATAAAGAGACAGGCATATACTTCACTACTCTGGGATACAACGGCTCCACCTCTTCCCCGAACTCCGCTTTCTGAAGATCCGCCAGCTCCATCACCGTGCGCTCTCCATCGATCAGCGGCCACAGGAAGCTGCCGTATTTCTCCATATGCACCTTCGTATATTTCGGCCTTTTAAAACACTTCTGGGCAATTCGATTAAAAATGCCCGTATTCTCTACCTCCAGAACGATGACCCCCTCCTCATCCGTACTCCATGTAAGCTCCGGCGCCCGTTCCGGAATCAGATCAAGGTAGTTTTTCTGCTTCTCTTTTTTCTTCATCAGTTCTTACTCTTTTTCCACATAGAGAACTTCAGAAGACAGAGGATCATTACTACCATCAGCGCAACGCCACCGATGTTGCCAAGGTTCACGAAACTTGACAGATCCATTTCAATGCCTCCGACTGCCAGAAGCGCAAGCAGGATACCGACCAGGCCCTCGCCCGCGATCATTCCCGCGCAGTACAGTGTACCGTCGGTCGCCTGACGCTCCTTCGTGTCATTATCCACCTTCTTACGTCCATCCATGAGCATACGGACAACGCCACCGATCATGATGCTTGCATTCAGATAAATAGGCAGATACAGACCAATGGCAAAAGGCATCACCGGAACTCGTAAGATCTCCAGGCCCAGTGCCAGAAATACGCCGATAAATACCAGTGTCCAGGGAAGGTTACCACCCATGATACCTTCTACGATCATCTTCATCAGCGTAGCCTGAGGAGCGGGAACTTCCGCACCGCCATAACCCCATGCTGCATTTAACAGATACAGTACACCACCAATAGCAAGGCCGGATGCTGCCACACCGATCAGCTCACCGATCTGCTGTTTCTTAGGTGTAGCGCCCAGCAGGAAACCGGTCTTTAAATCCTGTGAAGTATCGCCCGCAATTGCAGCCACGATACAGATAACAGATCCGATCGCAATGGCGCCCATCATACCTGTGATGCCGCTGTCCCCTGTAGCCTTAATGGTGATCGTAGCGATCAGAAGAGTCGCAATCGCCATGCCGGATACCGGGTTATTGGAACTGCCGATCAAACCTACCATACGGGAAGATACTGTCGCAAAGAAGAAACCAAATACCACAATGAGCAGCGCGCCAAGGAAATTCACAGGAATCGCCGGAACGAGCCAGATAATGACTACCATTGCCGCAATACCGGCCAACACTATACCCATAGGCATATCCTGTGCCGTTCTCGCATCACTTGTATTCTTTCCTCCCTTCATGCTCTTAAGGGAATCCCGGAAAGTGGTAATGATGAGGGGGAACGATTTAATCAGGGAAATGATACCTCCCGTTGCGATCGCGCCCGCACCGATATATCTCAGATAGGAACTCCAGATTGCAGACGCACCGCCGCCCTCATAGAGCTGACCGATGGTTGTACCCACCGCCGCCGGATACATCCAGGTATCCGCACCAAACAGACAGATCAACGGAATAATCGCCATCCAGCCGATCAGCGAACCCACAAACATATAGGAAGCGATCTTCGGACCCACGATATAGCCTACACCCAGAAGCGCCGGATAGACCTCCATACCCAGCTCTCCCTTAAAGGACTTAAACTCCGCAGCCACATCCGCCGGAATAACCTTGATGCCGTCCACCAGGAATTTAAAAACCGCTGCAAATCCCATACCACTGAATACGGTAGATGCATTGGCACCACCCTCCTCGCCCGCAAGGAGCACTTCCGCACAGGCAGTTCCTTCCGGATACAGAAGGGTCGCATGCTCTTTCACGATCAGAGCGTTGCGGAGCGGAATCATAAACAGCACACCCAGCATACCACCGCAGAGTGCGATCAGTGTGATCTCCACAAGACCCGGCATATCGCAGAGGCCTTCTTCCGCCCACAGAAACAGCGCCGGCATAGTAAAGATCGCACCGGCTGCCAAAGACTCACCGGCAGAACCGATGGTCTGAACCATGTTGCTCTCCAATATGGAGTTTTTCTTCATGATGACACGAATCACACCCATGGAGATAACCGCCGCCGGAATCGACGCAGATACTGTCATACCTACACGCAGACCCAGATAAGCATTCGCCGCACCAAATACGATGGCGAGGATAACACCCATGATGATCGATGTCACCGTAAATTCCGGCGTGATCTTCTCCGCAGGAATATACGGCTTGAACTCTTTGTTTTCGTTCATGTTTTCTCTCCCTCTCTTATATTTATGATACAAGTTAAATTATAGTAGATATACGGAATTTTGACAAGGATACGTTAATCCTCCAGTTTATCCGCACATTTTACCCGATAGATCCGCTCCAAAGACTCGTCGATCCTCTCCTCCGAGATCCTCCCTTCCTGCACTGCTGCAAGCACCGCCTGATACGCCTCCTCAAAACTCTCCGGCATCAGCAGCATGTCCGCTCCGGCCTCCACCGCCATCACTGCCGCCTCCTCGGGCGTATAATATTCTGTGATCGCGCTCATGTCCAGCGCATCCGTAATGACCACACCTTCAAATCCAAGTTCTCCGCGCAGAATATCCGTAATAACCTTCTTAGACAGAGAACTTGGCACACTGTCTTCATCAAGGGCAGGCGCCGTCACATGGCTTACCATCACGAAGTCGGCACCGGCCTCTATTCCCTGCTGAAAAGGTACAAAATCATAAGCCTTCAGCTCATCCAATGTCTTATCTAATTCCACTCTGCCCTCATGGGTATCCGCCGATGTACTCCCAAGTCCCGGGAAGTGTTTCAGGCAGGCACTCACATCTGCCCCCTCTATGCCATTCACTACATTGGCGACCATTCCCCCCACAAGCTGCGGATCAGAACCGAAGGAACGATTGCCAAGCGCACTCTCTTCTCCCTCTGTGGTCACATCCGCCACCGGTGCAAAATCCACATTAAAGCCGATTTCCTTCAGGTAGGATCCTATATTTGCCCCCGCCTCATATGCCTGCGATGTATCGCCGCCCGCACCGATCGTGGCCATATCATCTACCTTGGTCACCTCGACCTTGCTGTTGGCAACT
>CAMWMO010000358.1 GCA_947175305.1 uncultured Lachnospiraceae bacterium | reverse complement strand
GCGCAAGGGCGCGCGCGGAAGGGAAAACGATATACCATTGTATACAGGAATTGTTTGCTGAGGTAAAAAGTCCGCGCAGTTGATCCGTATGAGATGAGGTGCCAGATGGAAAAGGAAAACCATTACCGGATACATCCGCTTCGAATGGTCAATTATCTATTGGTATTGGCTTTGGATATTTTTCTGTATAGTGTGCTGCAAAGCTATTTTTTGTGGGTGACAGCAATGATTCTGATCATTCTGCCGCTCCTTTCGGTGGTGGGGCTGGTGTATCTGGGGAAAAATCTTTCACCGGAGCTTGGAATCGGGCAAATGCAGCTGGTGAAGGGGGAAGAAGTTCTTGTGGAGCTTTTCTGGCAGAATCCGGTCTGGTATATGACGCTGCACAGCCAGATGCAGCTTACGGTATCTAACACTTTTCTGGAACATACGTCGGAATTTGCGGCGGTTATGCCTGTCAGTCTGCGAGGGACAAGCAGTCTGAGGATGCCGGTCCGGGTAGTGGAGCTTGGGAGATTTTCGGTGCAGGGTGACACCTTGCTCTTACGGGATATCATGGGACTGGTTACCTGCCGGAAAAAGATCGGATTGTCCTGCGAGATGTATGTGCTGCCTGACGGTAAGTTGGCGCGGGAGATGGATATCACAGGATTGGAAGGGAAAGCTTCGGAAACGGAAGAGAACAGGAACAAGGGAAGCGATTTTGCGGAAGTGAGCGATATCCGGGAATATATTCCGGGTGACAGGATACGGGATATCCATTGGAAACTGTCGGCAAAGCAGGAAACGCTTATGGTGAAAGAGCGTGTGGCGGTTGCGGGCAGTGAGATGGTGATGCTGCTCTCTCTGACGGCGGATCCGATACAGGCACAGAGCATATTGGAGACGGCATATTATCTTGGAAAGAGTTTTATTCGGCAAAGACTGCCGGTATGTTTTTTGTGCTGGAATCAGGCGTATTTTTCTTTTGAGGAATACCGCTGCGGCACAGAGGAAGAGTTAAAGGAAGCTTTCTGTGGAATTTATCAGACGCCATTGACTGAAAGAGTCAACGGTGTATTGGAAACCTATATGAGAAACTGTTATCCATTTTTAAAATCCTATCTTTTGATCGGAGGACAGGACGGAATGTTAAAGGTGGAGATGTGCGAAAATGATTAGAGGGAGAAAGCGCCGACAGGAAGAAGAAAATATTTTTCTGGCGGACGGAATTATCCTGCGGCTTCAGGACAGCGGCCAGGAAGAAAACAGGATATATACATTGCTTCTCAAGGGCATTCTGGTCTATTTGATCGTTATGGGCGGCATGGGCTGTTTCCTATCGTCCTTGCAGGTGGAATATGCATCGTGGATAGTACATATTGTCGTTCTGCTCACGGCCGTGTTTTGCTCCATGCTGTATTATCATAAGATATGGGAAAATATCGGTTATATTATGCTGCTGGTATTGCTGCTTGTCTGTGGAACCGGGTTGAACATCTATATTAACAGCGGTTTTTATGCCGTGGCAAATGATATGGCGGAGGAAATCTCCAACTTTTTCGGCAGAAATGTGATGAGAAACTACGGAGAGCAGGTCGGGAACCGGTATCTGGCGGTCACGATCTCCATGTGTTTTATCGGCTGTATATGCTGCATTTTGATGAATGTTCTGATTTCCCGGCGGATGCGTTACTATATGGCAATCCTGGTGGGTGGCGGGATGCTGCTCATGCCGATGTATCTGGAGCTGGAACCGGACGGGTTGTATATTGCCATGTATCTCGGCGGTTTGCTGTCGGCGTATATCATCCGTTGTGGCGGACATTATCAGCTGCGGCAGGGCAATGCAAAGTATGAATTTCAGAAATCTGTTTTTAAAAAGAAGACGATTTCCTATGTGTATGCCGGCCGTTCGCTTGCAGCCGGTCTGGCGGCCGTATTCCTGCTTTGTTTTTTAGCGGTTTCGTTTGTGTCGATCATTTATCCGAAAGAACAGTTTCGGGCGGCGCATACCCCAAGCGGATTAAAAAAGAAAACGATGGATACGGTAGAAAATGTTTCCTTTTCGGGTTTGATGGGACTGTTCAATTTTTATCCGAATACGGGTGGTCTGACAAGCGGCACCCTGGGCGGTGTCAGCTCGGTCCGCCTGGATTTTGAGACAGATTTGAGAGTGGAATTTGCGCCTTACAGTGAAGAGCGCCTTTATTTTAAATTTTATACGGGCGGAGTCTACCTTCCCTACAGTAACCGGTGGAGTCGACTGTCGGATGAATACAGAGCTGTGATGGATCGATACGGGTTTGAAATGGAGGAAACGGACAATACCGTCCTGCGAATGAAGGAGCAGTATGAAGCGGGCAAAGAGTATACCGCAAGAGGTATCATGAAAATAACCAATGTGGCGGCGGCAGGGGGAGCTTATCTGCCGTATTACTCGGAAGATATCAATATACAGATCTATCCGGGACAGACCAGAGAATATACCTATTATCCAAGGGTATCGCGGGAGGCGCTGGAGGGGACAGAAGAAAAGTGGATGGATGAGTGGTGCGTGGTGCCGGAAGCAAATCGGGAAGTGATCGCCGCTTTCTGTGAAGAGGCGGAACTTTCCGGAGAAAATATGAGTACGGCACAGATCGTTTCCCGATTGAAGCAGTATTATCAGGAAAACATTCCCTACACACTCCGTCCCGGGCTGACCCCTTACCATAAAGACTTTGTGAATTATTTTCTGGAAGAGAACCGGAGAGGGTACTGCGCTCATTTTGCCAGCGCAGCCACCTTGATCTTCCGATATCTCGGCATTCCGGCAAGGTATGTGGAAGGCTACGCCATTGATCCGACGGATATTTTCGGAGAGGGCACGCGGTTGGAGGAAGCGCGGTATGAAGAATATTACGAGGGATTTTCCCCTCTGGGCACTGAAGCGGTGGTATCTGTTGACGCCACCGACGCCAACGCCCATGCATGGGTGGAAATCTATGACGAAGCTCTTGGATGGCAGGTTGTGGAGGTGACGCCTGCCTCGGACGAGGAAGAAGAAACCGGTGAAAGTCTATGGCAGCGGCTGCTGGAT
>CAMWMO010000357.1 GCA_947175305.1 uncultured Lachnospiraceae bacterium | reverse complement strand
CCGGCTTCCACCACAGTCTCTGCCGCCGCCTGTCCGGTTCTGCGAAAGATAGCTTCCACCCTTGCCACCAGAATCTTCGGACTGAAGGGCTTGGAAATATATTCATCTACACCCAGCTCGAATCCAAGAAGCTCGTCCCGCTCGTCAGCCTTGGCAGTCAACATGATAATGGGCGTCTTAGAGTAAGCACGAATCTCCCTGCACACCTGCCAGCCGTCCATTTTGGGCATCATCACATCCAGAATAACCAAGTCGATATCATTCTGCTCAAAAAAAAGGTCCAGCGCCTCTGCCCCATCAGCCGCCTCCACGACCTCATAGTGGTTCTTTACTAAAAAATCTCTGACCAGCTTGCGCATACGGGCCTCGTCGTCCACTACCAGGATCTTCGATCTCTCCATACACTCCCACGCCTTTCTTCACATCTCACTGAAAGTTCTCGGACTCCAGCTGCCTTTTGGCATCCCGCAATTCCTGCTCTCTCTGCGTAAGCTCCTGCTCCCACTCCGAATACTCGTTTACCACAGCCTGTCTATAATTGATGATATTCGGCACGTCGCTGTTCCAGGCGATCGCAACCATCCCCGCCACAAGAAGAACCAGCACTATATTGATCAACACCGAAGCAACAAATCTGCCCTGATATTCCGGATGCCTCTGCGCCACACTCTGACGGATAGATCTGCTGTTCTCCGTCTTATTGCTGAATGTGGCATAGAGCGGCACAGGTCGTATCTTATCCTCCGGCACGCCCCACTTGATCATATCCTTCTGCATCCTCTGCAGGCAGCTTAAACCGATCGGGGTCAGAAAAACACGATTATCCAGCGCTCTGTTATAGACCAGAAGCATATTCTGCGGTTTACGAGGATCGAGTCCCCGCTCCAGATTTTCCACCTTCTTCAGTTCCATTCTGGCCGTCTCTGCATCGGCTATTGTTGCGAACCGATAACCTCCTACCACCAGATCGTCCTCTCGCTTCTCCATACTTGCTCCCCAAAAGCGTATTCGTTAAATCTTAAAGATGCTCATATTCTTCTCCAAACGATCCGCCACATCTCTGAGTTTGTTCGCATTCTCAGAAATATTGTATACGATACTGCTGACCTCTGTGACAGAAGCGGAGGTTTCCTCCGTGCTGGCCGCATTCTCCTCTGCAATGGCCGTCAGGTTCTGTACCACATCCACCACATTGACTCTGGCCTCATCCAGCTTCTTTGTCTTATCCGCAATTCTGCTCACGCCGCTTAAGGATTCCGTAATGCCGTCCCTAACCTGCACAAAGCTCTCGTTCGTCCGCTCCACGCTCTCGTTCTGGCTTTCCATGATCTTCTTCACATCTTCCATCGTAGCCACGGATTTCCGAGAATCCTCTATCAGCATATCTATGATATCCTCGATCCTGCGGGCCGAGTCATTGGACTGCTCCGCCAGCTTCTGGATCTGCCCTGCCACCACCGCAAAGCCTCTGCCCTGCTCACCGGCACGCGCCGCTTCTATACTGGCATTTAAGGAAAGAAGATTGGTCTCCTCCGCAATGGAAGTGATGAGCGATGTGGCCTCTCTGATCTTCATGGCAGACTCGTTTGTAGTGTTGGTCTGCTCGTAAATCACATCAATGGCCTCTCTCGCCTGATCGTTTATCTTTGCCAGATTCTGCAAGGTATCAAAGGCCGCCTGGCTGGAAGCGCGCATGGCGTTCGCATTATCCGTCAGCTCTGCCACCTCCTGTGTGGTCTCCTCCACCATGCTTCCCATCAGGATCACATTTTCTGTAGCCTTCTGCGTCTCATCCGCCTGGGAAGCCGCTCCATCGGATATCTCCGACACCGCCTTCTCCACCTGCTCTACAGTATTCGCCGTCTCAGAGGCATTGGTATTCAACACATCCGAAGCCGCAAAGAGCTCATCGCTCTGGCCCCGGAGCTCAGTCACAATATCTACAAGCTGACTGCGAAGCTGCGCCACAGCACGGCTCATCTGTCCCGTCTCGTCAGCGCGTGCCGTAAGCCTGTCCTGCCCCTCTATTTCCGTAAAATCCATATTTGCCAGCCGGCCCACCACATTCGTCACCTCAAGAATAGGCTTAATAATTCTACCCACAAATAGATAAGCCATAATGCTGGCAATAATTATCATGACGACCGTACTCACCGTCCCGGTGACCGTCACCCGGTGCACCGTGCTCATCAGATCGTCTTGATCCGCCGACACCACCAGAATACAGTGCCCCCGCTCAGTAATAGAATAGGCTGCATATTTCACCGCGCCATTATAGTCATACTCCACAACAGCAGGTTCCGGCACGGTTCCCGTCGCAATCTGTGCAACGACACCCTTCACCACTTCATTTTCCACTGGCTGCCCCACTTTCTCCTTTATAGGATGATAGAGCATCGTACCATCCCCGGATACCAGATAGGCATAGCTGGAGTCCACGCCCTTCAAGCCCACATCGCCAATGGTTTCCTCCAAGTTATAAAAGTATGTCGCCGTATTGTATCCTTGATTCTCAATGGAAGTTTCTACTCTATCGCGATTGGCAACAGCAAGATCATAGAGATAACTCAAATTTACCTCCATCATGGGAACTCTCAGATTCCTGATCAGCACCACCGACAAGCATGTCATCATAATAGCCATGGCTATCACCATCGCTCCCACAAGCTTCGTCTTTACAGAATGCAGCGGATTTTTCTTTATTTTTTCATCCATGGCAATTCCCTCCAACTCACGTTATTTTCTCTTCTGCGACAACCGTATCCGGGGCACTCGGATACGGTTCCTTAGTGGACCAGACGGGAGTCGAACCCGTGTCCAAAAGCCCATTCCCTGTCCTTCTACTATCATAGTCTGTCATTGCGGATTGCTCCTCATTCCCTTATGCACCGGGAGGCAGACACCCCGGCACACTCAGTAGCCTCTGATACGCCCGCGGGCTGGAGGCGTCCCCCGCGTCGTTTCCTACATAGTCGATGCCCGGTTCTTACTGTGTAGGTGCACTAAGTCGGACAGCTGCCTTTAGGCAGCGTATGCTAAATTATCTTCAGCGTTTATATTT
>CAMWMO010000356.1 GCA_947175305.1 uncultured Lachnospiraceae bacterium | reverse complement strand
GGCTTAGGAGTTAGCGAGCAGGGAGGTGGCAGATAATGCGTAAGAAAAGCGTGATGGCCCTGCTGCTGTCGGCGGCAGTGTTTATGGGCACCCTGCCTGCGGCGGGTGTGCAGGCGGCGGAGACAAAACCGCAGGAGGAGATCTCCGAAGAGACGGAAGATGAGGAAGAGGGCGCGGAGGAGGAAGTCACCAGTGTGGAGGACGCCACTGAAACGATCAATTCCTATAATAGTGAGGAAGTGGAATGGGAAGAAGTTTACATAAAGAATGCAGAAGATCTTAAAACCTTTGCAAAAAATTGCTGGCTGGATACCTGGTCTCAGAATAAAAAGGTATATCTGACGGCGGATATCGATTTGGCTGGAGAAAACTTTGTCTCCATACCGACCTTTGGCGGCTATTTCAACGGGCAGGGACATACGATCAGCGGATTTACGGTGCGTAAGCCGATTTCCTATGTGGGATTGTTCAATGAGACACAAAAGACAGCGGTCATTGTTAATCTGCGGGTGGAGGGCACGATTCGACCCTCCGGGAAGCAGATGGTAGTGGGTGGCATTGTAGGGGATAACAGTGGTATTCTGTTAAACTGCGTTTTCGATGGAGTTGTGAAGGCCAATGACTATGTTGGCGGTATCGTGGGCTACAATGAGATCAGTGGCGTGCTGATGGACAGCGAGGCAAATGGCACCATCACGGGCGCGCATTACACGGGCGGTATTGCCGGTGATAACGTGGGAAATATTGTGGGATGCCTCAATCGGGCTGACGTTAATATCTCCAATGAGGATAGGACGAAGTCGTTGGATGATATCAATCTGGATCAGTATGCGGCAGGTATTTTGGGTTCTCTTGGCAGTGAGGGGGATGAGAAGAGCGATAAGCTTTCTACCACCGAAAATACAGTTGATACCGGCGGCATTGCGGGTCTTTCTACAGGTATTGTGCAGAACTGTGTAAACGAGGGCACTATCGGCTACGAGCATGTGGGCTATAACGTGGGCGGTATTGTGGGCCGCCAGTCAGGGTATGTGCACTCCTGTGTCAATAAAGGCAGGATATACGGACGTAAGGATGTGGGCGGTATCGTCGGACAGGCGGAGCCTTACATTGCGATAGATCTGTCGGAGGATATTGTGCGGCAGCTCTCGGATCACATTGACATCCTGCATGATCAGGTGGGTAAGATGCTGGATGATGCGGGAGACAGGTCAGATGTGCTCTCCAACCGGCTGTCGGTGATTCGCGATTTCGCGGACAGGGCGCTTGATGATACCCATTTCCTGGCGGACAGAACGGTGGAGTGGACGGACAGCATGATGGACTCCGTCAATGAGGCGATGAGCCGGTTTGACTATGTGCTGGATGAGACGGCGAAGGATGGCGGTGTGATAGACCACGCCACAGATGCGGCGGAAGATGTGAAGGACGCCGCTAAGAAGCTGGAGGATATGGTAAAGAGCATGGATCTTTACCGTTATATGACGCCGGAGGAGAAGGAGGCTTACGATCAGGCGAAGAAGGCCATCGAGGAAGCCGGTAAAGAGCATGCGGAGAATGTGGCGAAGGCGACGGAAGCTTATGAGAACTATTATATAGATAAGGCGCGTCTGGAGGATACCGAACATGAATATGATCTAAAACCGGTGACAGAGTCTGGGGTGGATGAAGGTTGGAGCGGTCCGCCCGCGAACTTTAAGGATGTGCCGGAAACATACAAGAATGTTACCGGCTGGATGCACACAGAGACAGGGGATGAATTTCCCTGCTCGGACAGCAGTCACAGCACACATTATGAGGCGGACCGTCAGGTGCAGGAAAAAGCCACTCAAAATATGAAAGAGCATGCCACCGAGGTGGCGACATCCGCAAATGACTATGCAGATGAGCAGTATAAAGCGGCTCATGGAGGAAGCTATACTGCCGATATGCAAAAATATTTGCAGATCATGTCGGATATCGCTGCCAACCACGCGGACGAGATGACGGATGATGCGAGGAAGCAGTTGAAATCCGCCGTATCCTCCGCGAAGGATGCCGCGGAGAATCTGGAGGATATGGGCGATGAGACAAAAGATATCCTGACCAATCTGAATGACAGGCCGGATATCACCTTTCCTCAATTAGGCGGAGATTACCGCTCTACTACCGGAAGCCTCAATTCCAACTTAAAAAATATCTCCGAGAATATGGGATATTTAAATGATGAGATGTCCTCTTCCGGGGATCTTTTGGGAGATGATCTCTCCGATATTAACGACGAGTTCAGCGAGATCATGCTGTTGTATACGGATGCTCTGGACGGTGTGCTGGATATGGATTACTCCAATATCTATGAGGATGAATCCCAGGAAAATGCGGAGGAGAGTATAGACGCTACCGTGGCGGACTGCACCAATAGCGGTATCGTGGAGGCAGATCTGAATGTGTCCGGTATCGTCGGTACCATGGCGATCGAGTATGATTTCGATTTGGAGAGCGATATCACAGGACTGGATGATGCGCGGGCAAACTCTACCTTTCTCACTAAATGCGTGTTGAGGCAGAATGTGAATCAGGCCAATGTCAAGGCACAGAAGAGCTATGTAGGCGGCGTCTGCGGCCTGCAGGAGATGGGAATGGTGCTGCGCTGCGAGAACTATGGTAGGATCGAGAGCATCACCGGAGATTATGTGGGCGGTATCGTGGGGCAGTCGCTGTCTCACATCAGGCAAAGCTACGCAAAGTGTACGGTGTTGGGCGGTGAGTATGTGGCCGGCATCGTCGGATACGGCAATGGTATTGCAAACTGCTGCGCAATGGTGAAGGTGAAAGAGGCAACCGCTTTTTCGGGAGCCATTGCGGGAAAGACGGTTAATGAGGCTGAAATTGCAGACAATTACTTTGTATCAGATGAAATTGCGGGCATTGACCGTATCAGCTACAGCGGGAAGGCAGAGCCCACAAGCTATGAGACACTTTTGCAAATGGAAGGGATTCCCGCCAACTTCCGCCGGATGAAGATTACCTTCTATGCAGATGAAGAAGAAGTCGGAGTCGTAGAGTGCGCTTACGGCGGCAG
>CAMWMO010000355.1 GCA_947175305.1 uncultured Lachnospiraceae bacterium | reverse complement strand
GTGCCGCCTTCCGTGATATTGAAATCCAGCGGCAGCTCCTTCCCCTCCATTAAGAAGGTCACGGTGCCCACCGACAGGAAGGTATCCTTCGGGCGTGCAATGGGGATGAGGCTCTCATACTCCAGTTCCATTCCGTATATTCCATTCATGTTGTCTATCCTCCTTTGCTTAAAAGTCCATTTCCGTAAGGCGCATCCTCATGCGGCGGAACCGCCCGTTGATGCCGTGTACGGTGGTGGAAAATATTTCTGCGATCTCCCGGCAGGTCAGCCCGTCGGCCTTTAAATATACCATCTGCCTTTCCGTTTCGGTCAGGCAGGAGAGCACCTCCATTGCAAACAGCCTGTCGGCGGCCTGTGCCTGCAGCTCCTTCCTGCGGTCAGGCAGGATCTCATCCAGTGTCAGTCCGTCCTTGGTATAGGCATAAGTGCTTACTGTAGGCGCCTTGCGTTTCGGCCTGTTCGCATAAGCATGGTGTTTGCCCAGGCAGTCGCTCATCTTTGTCCATGCGATTGTGTCAAACTGGAAGCAGGACAGGGCGGGGTTCTCATCATATTCCTGCACTGCCTGAAGATACCCGAAGATAACGATGTCATAGTAATCCTCCACGGGAAGCCTCATCCGGCTTAAGAAGCGCAGCACGGTTTCCTGGTGCTCCTCAGCAAATTGTCTCTGTAAATGTGTCAGTTCATGTAGTCTGCTCATATGTTTTTCTCCTCCTGTATGATGGTTTCTGTTAAGATGTCTGCAAGCAGTCTTGCGCATATCCGTTCCGCATCCGTGACGGTGCGGTAATGGGGCAGCACTACGGCTCCGATTGGCTGTTCCTTTGTGCCTACCGGGCAGAGTGTGTCTACCGTGTGGCTCCCGTCCTCCAGCAGTGGTATCCGGCTGTCTGGGCTGTAAAAGTATGGCTCCAGTGCCTGGATATGGTCCCTTGCAGGCTGCGACAGCATGGGTTCCTTCGGGATGGTCGTCACCCTGGAGGCAAGCACATGCTCGGTGTCGCATATTGCGCAGGCGAGCTGGAAGTTTCTGCAGAAGGCCGCAAGGTACGGCCCGCACAGTGCTTCCCGGAAGCGCAGCGGCTGGTATTTGTTCAGGCGGATGCTGTTGCCTGCCACGCTTATTTCCATGGCATCCCCCTCATTTAGCTGGAGGAGCTTCCGGATCTCGCGCGGCACCACGATCCTGCCCAGGTCATCGAACCTGCGGATGATGCCTGACGTTTTTGTTTCATTCATGTGGTCTCCTTTCATAAAAAAGGGAACGCCGCAGCGGGCATTCCCTTCTTAAACATTGTCATATTTTTTATGCTATGCGGCATTCCTGGCTGACTGTCTGGCTGCCACGGCATTCTTGGCCTTGGTGATGAGGGCCGGCGCAATGGCGTGTTCCCAGCAGTCGATATAGGAGGATACGCTGCTCAAGAGGTCAAAAAGGTCAAGATCGCTCAAGTTGGCATATACCTTTCCCGTACTGACGAAGGAATTGGGCTTCATGTACGTCCCGCCGTTTGCATTTTTCTGGGGGATGCCCTTGCCGTTCTCCACTTCCACATACCAGGGGAGCTTGCGGACTGCGCCTTTGCTGTCCTTTGTGGCGCGGATGATCCGCACCTTGGATACCTTTGCATAGCCTTGTTCATCCTTGTCACCGAAGATCTTGTCCTGCTGGAAGGTGTATTCCGAAAATCCGGCAGTCAGGCGGCTTAAGATGAACTTTGCCTCCTTCGGGGAGATGTTGGCGCATACGGTAATGGCTTTGTCCCCGGTGCCTTTGGAGTAATCCTTCATCAGGATGCCGATCAGGGAGTGCATCCGCCTTCCGTCCGCGCCTGTTTCCCCGCTTGCGTGGATGTGGGCATAGGAAGTAATGGGTGCAACCTTCAGCTTGTCCTGGAATTCCAGCAGTGTCTTGCTGTTCTTGTAGACAGCGATCTGGTTGGAGATGTAATCTTCATTCGTGTTCATATGGATACCTTCTTTCTATCATTATTTATGCGGCATACTGGTTCTTTACCTTCTGGATGATCAGCCTGCCAAGGTTCACAGGGAGTTTCTCAAGGTTTGTGATGTCAAGGAACCCGTCCCCATAGATCCGCTGGATGTTTGGCTTGTCGCTCCCGATGGCTGCGGCAAACATCTGTATCCCTTTTGCGGAATATTCTTTCTTGATGCCCCGCAGGTCTGCCTCTGCCTCCGTGCCGTAATAATTCTCTGCCGCAGGCTGCCCGTCTGAGATGACGATCAGGAGCTTTATGGCTTCCGGCCTTGTCATCAGGCGTTCCGCCACATAGCGCAGGGCGGCGCCGTCACGGTTCCCGCTCCTGGCGCTCATGTCCATCAGCCGGTACTGGTCCTTGTTGTCGATGGAATCAAATTCCGCATAGGCGTAAAGCTCCACGTCATCCAGTTCCGTGTGGCCGTAGATGGCAGCCGGGATGCAAAGCCCCCTGCAGAAATCGTGCAGGATGATGGAGGCGGAGCGGGCATGGGTGATGCGGTTGGCAGAACTCATGGAGCCGCTTTCATCATTTAGGATGGCAACAGCGATGTCCGTCCGGTCATGGGGGAGCCTCCGCTTGTAGAACAGCCTCCCGTCATTGCGGACGGCGTTGCGCACGTTGATCCGCTTTCCCATGGGGAGGTTGTCCAGTTTCCCGCCTTCCCTGTAGTCCTTCAGTATCTGTGAGACCTGTTTCTGGAGCCGTTTGGAGATTAGGAGCAGCGGCGGTGCGACTTTCTGGTATGCTGCCATATATACAGGGTCCACATAGCTCATGCGGTTGACATTGACATGCACGCCCCTGTGGGCATTGCCATACCGGATCTTATCCGATTCCGTCTGCAGTTCCTCCGAAAGTTCCTGCTCATAGGAGGCATAGGCGGCATCCTCCGCGAGCTGCGCCATGATGCGTTCCATGTCTTCCGCCGCCTGTGACACATAGCCTGAGCCGGCATAGTCATTGGTGCGGCTGGTCCCGCCGTCGCCGTCTTCCCCGATCTCATCCGTCTTTTGCAGCTCTATCCGCCAGTCCTCATGGGCAAGGACCTGCTGGAGAT
>CAMWMO010000354.1 GCA_947175305.1 uncultured Lachnospiraceae bacterium | reverse complement strand
GCATTATATTGGCACCTAACATTTTCAGCCAGGATTCTATATTTTGTATTTTTTTGTTTGACTAATACAATATCTAGTGTTATAATAACCTTGTTATTGAATTTTGTGCGGTTTCAGAACGAGAAGCACACGCTGTTTAAGTTTGTACGGAGTCAGAAAGTATAAAGTGCAGGACACTTTACGCCTTCTGGCTTTTTTATGTCTGTAAAGCACCACTTTACAGGCTGTCATACAGCATATCTGTACGCAGGCAGGAATGACTACGGCAAACAGGCCGTTATCATCTCCTGCCTTTTTTCGTTCAAGAAAGGAGGCCGGAAACAGGAATTCACAGATCCAATGGCAAAATAAAAAGGAAAAGAGGTAAAAACGAATGTCACAAACAACAGAACGTATTCATGAGCTGGTGGAAAAATTAAACCGCTACCGCCACGAATACTACAATGAAGATGCCCCCAGCGTATCCGATACGGTCTATGACCATCTTTATGATGAGCTGGCGCATGCAGAGAAAGAAGCAGGGATCATCTTAAGCAACTCCCCCACCCAGACGGTGGGCTATAAGGCTGTCAGCAGCCTGGAGAAGGTACGACACCGCATCCCGCTGCTCTCCCTGGATAAAACCAAACTGGTGAGTGAGCTGGTTTCTTTCGTCAAAGACCATGCCGCACTGCTCATGCTGAAGTTGGACGGCCTGACCGTAAAGCTCGTATACGAAGACGGGAAACTTGTGGAAGGCTCCACCAGGGGCGACGGCGATGAAGGGGAACTCATCACCCATAACATAGCCGCCTTCCGGAATGTGCCACTGTCCATCCCTTATAAGGGGCACCTTGAATTATCAGGCGAGGGCTTCATCCATAAGAGCGACTTTGAACGCTTAAAGGATACGCTCACCGGAAGCGACGGAAAGCCCTACCGCAATGCAAGGAACCTTGCCTCCGGCTCTATCCGGTGCCTGGATGCAAACACCTGTAAAGAACGGGAGGTCAGCTTTTTTGCCTTTAATATCCTTGAGGGCATGGGTGAGTTTGAAGACATGAAAGACAGTCGAAGCTCCCTGTTGCTCACCCTGATCGACTACGGCTTCGGGATCTGCCCCTTTGTGCCGATTCCAGCAGGCGCCTCTGCAGAAGAAATTGAAAAGCAGATCCAGAACCTGCAGGAACTTGCAGAAATCTCAGACATCCCCATCGACGGGATGGTGCTGCGGTATGACGGTCTTTCCTATTCCGCAAGCCTCGGCAGGACAGGGCACCATTACAATGACGGCATCGCCTTCAAATTTGAGGATGACACCTATGAAACGGTCTTCCGCTCTATTGAATGGAAAACGGGACGCAGCGGCGAGATCGCGCCTGTTGCACTATTTGACACGGTGGAGATTGATGGCTGTGAGGTATCCAGGGCGAGCCTCCATAACCTGACCTTCATCAAAAAACTTGAACTGCACCCTGGATGCCGCATCCTGGTGTCCAAACGGAACATGATCATACCCCATGTGGAGGAGAACCTGGACCGTGGCGCATATGAGGACATGGTGCCGGATGCCTGCCCCTGCTGCGGGCAGCCTACACGCATCTACTCCCGCCTGGTGGTAAATGTCCCCCTGACGGAGGCGCTGTACTGTGATAATCCTGAATGCGGCAGCCGCATCCTTCAGAAGTTCGTACACTTTGCAGAAAAGAAGGCGATGAACATCAGAGGACTTTCCGAGTCCACACTAGAGAAGCTGATGGAGCTGGGATATCTGGAAACTTACCAGGATCTTTACCATCTGGACAAATACCGGGAGGAGATTACCGCACTGGAGGGCTTCGGGGAGAAATCCTATGAGAACATGATTGCTTCCATCAATGAGAGCCGCAACACGACATTTGTGCGCTTTGTGGTGGCAATGGACATCCCCCTGATCGGCAGGACTGCCAGCAGGATACTGGACGGGCATTTCCACGGCAGCTTACGGGAACTGGAGCTGGCCGCACTGGACCGCTTTGACTTTACCTGCCTTGAGGGGATCGGTGACATCATGAGTGCCAACATCCAAGAGTGGTTCCGCAATTCGGACCACCTCCTGTTATGGCATAACTTACAGAAAGAATTAAACTTTGAAAATGGTTTGGATGCAGAGGCATCCGGAGAGGAGAACAATATGAACGGAACAAATAATAGCACATTTGCAGGATGCACAATCGTAGCAACAGGAAAACTGGAGAACTTCACCCGTGACGGCATCAATGCCAGGATCATCAGCCTCGGCGCCACGCCCGGAAGCTCCGTCACCCAAAAGACGGATTACCTGATCTGCGGTGAAAAGGCCGGAAGCAAGCTGGCAAAGGCGCAGCAGCTCGGCGTCAAGATCCTGACAGAGCAGGAATTTTTAGAGATGACTGCCTCCTGAGCATGACTGAACAAAAACCATAAGAAAGGAGACGGGAACCTGGTGCACCGGGTTCCCCTTTTCACATATGCCAAAAGTACGGTTACTTGACGAATACTGCCATAAATGCGGCAGCCAGATGAACAGCTGGGACAAGCGGCTCACAAACACCTTCAAGGTAGTGGGCACCTGTGAGCGCTGTTTCTGCGACATATACGACATGGACAAGGATACCTTCCGCAAGCAGATGGAGGATTTCTTTGATATGCGCCCATGCCAGGGACTGTAAGGAGGCGGACATGGATCTTGAATACAACAAACTGACCACCAGCCTGCTGGCCCAGGGCTTTACCGCAGACAACCATCCGGACTATGTAAAACTGCCCGGCTGCATCCCTGACAAGGCCAATCCACTGAAAAATTATGACGGCGGCTTCGTATACCAGAGCAACTACACTGACAGCCTCATCTATAAAACCGGCTGTGGGAAGTTTGTAAAAGGCAGGAATGTCCTGCATGATATGGGCTACATGGGAATCGACTGGTGCCATGAGAATGACAACCCGGTACTGCGCTGCCCCTATGACAATTCTGAATGCAGCAGGAACAATCCCCTTCTGCACGGAACCCACGGCAGCGTGCTCCGTGCCCAGTGCTGGTGCGAGTGCCACAGAACTGCAGAACCTTACG
>CAMWMO010000353.1 GCA_947175305.1 uncultured Lachnospiraceae bacterium | reverse complement strand
GGTAGAGACCGCCCTTGCGGCAGGCATAGAACCGATCACGCTGGGAAGAAGGATCCTGCGGACGGAGACGGCGGGGCTTGCGGTGCTGTCCTGGCTGATGTACCATTTGGAGTAGGATTACATATTCTATATATATAGCCGCAAACGAAACACGAGCGGCCGCGAGTCTAGATAACTATGTCAAGAAGGGAAACGGTAGCAATGGAAGTATATCTGGATAATTCTGCGACGACCCGGTGCTTTAACGAGGTTGCGCTGTTAATGCATAAGATTATGTGTGAGGATTACGGAAATCCTTCCAGCCTGCATCATAAAGGGGTGGAGGCGGAAACCTACTTAAGATATGCCGGTGAAACTTTTGCGAAACTCCTGAAAGTGGGAGAGAAAGAGATCTTTTTTACTTCAGGCGGTACGGAATCTGACAATATCGCACTGATCGGTGCTGCTATGGCGGGCCACAGGAGAGGCAAACATCTGATCACCACGCCGATCGAGCATCCGGCGGTGTTACAGCCCATGGCCTATCTGGAGGCTCAGGGGTTCGAGGTGACTTATCTGTCTGTGGACCGGTCAGGCCGGATCTCTCTGGAGGAGCTGGAACAGGCTGTCAGGCCGGATACGATCCTAGTCTCTATTATGCACACGAACAACGAGGTCGGGACCCTGCAGCCTGTTGCGGAGGCAGGGGCGCTCATCAAGAGACGCAATCCGCAGACTCTCTTTCATGTGGATGCGGTGCAGGGCTTTGGCAAGGCGCGGATCTATCCCGGGAAAATGCAGATCGATATGCTCAGCGCCAGTGGGCACAAGGTGCACGGTCCCAAGGGCATCGGCCTTCTCTATCTGCGGGAGGGCGCGAAGGTGAATCCCATCACCTACGGCGGCGGTCAGCAGCGAGGGATGCGTTCCGGCACGGAAAATCTGCCCGGTATCGCAGGATTTGCCAAGGCAGCGGAGCTGGTATACCAGAATCTGGACAGTGATGTGGAAAGAATGTATACGCTGCGGGAGAGATTGACTGCTGGAGTCAGTGAGGTGGAGAATGTGGTGATCAACGGCTGCCCGGGAAGAGAAGGGGCGCCCCACATCGTGAGTCTCTCCGTCAGAGGCGTCCGCAGCGAGGTGCTTCTGCACGCGCTGGAGGAACGTGGAATATATGTCTCGGCGGGAAGCGCATGCGCGGCGCATAAACCGCAGCCTTCCACTACATTAAAGGCGATCGGCGTGGAGAAAGAGCTTTTGCAGTCCACCATCCGGTTCAGTCTGTCATGCTTTACGACGGAGGAGGAGATTGATTATACGGTACAGAATCTGCAAGAGATCGTGCCGATGCTCAGAAGATATACAAGACATTAAAGGGAGGGCGGCAGCGCCCTTCCTCACAGAGAGAGGAAGCGTATGTATAAATCTTTTTTGATCAAGTATGCCGAGATCGGCGTAAAGGGTAAAAACAGGTATCTGTTTGAGGAGGCTTTGGTCAAGCAGATCAAGTACGCCCTGAAAAAGGCGGAGGGGGAGTTTTCGGTGCGCAGGACGGATGGGCGCATCTATGTGGACGCCCTGTCGGACTTTGATTTTGATGAGGTCGTGGAGAACCTGAAAAAGGTGTTTGGCATCTCCGGCATCTGCCCTGTGGTGTATGTGGAGGACGAGGGTTTTGAACGGCTCTGTGAAGAGGTGGTCCGCTATATCGGCGACGTATACCCGGACAGGCATAAGAGCTTTAAGGTGGCGGCGAGACGGGCGCGCAAAAATTATCCGCTGGATTCCATGGAGATCAATGTGGAGCTGGGAGGCGCCATTCTGGACGCCTACCCGGAAATGCATGTGGATGTGCACAATCCGGAGATCCTTTTACATGTGGAAGTGCGGGACAAGATCTATCTCTATTCCGAGATCATACCGGGCCCTGGCGGCATGCCGGTAGGGTCGGGCGGCAAGGCGATGCTGCTCCTCTCCGGCGGTATCGATTCTCCTGTGGCGGGCTGGATGATCGCGAAACGCGGCGTTAAGATCGACGCGGTGTACTTTCACGCCCCGCCCTACACCAGCGAGCGCGCAAAACAGAAGGTGGTGGATCTGGCGAAGAAGGTGGCGGCCTACGCGGGGCCGGTCTATCTGCATGTCATTAACTTTACGGATATTCAGCTCTATATTTATGACAAGTGCCCTCACGATGAGCTTACCATCATCATGCGCCGTTACATGATGCGGATAGCGGAACATATCGCGAAAGAGACGGAATGTCTGGGACTGATCACGGGGGAGAGCATCGGACAGGTAGCTTCCCAGACCATGGCAAGTCTGGCGGCGACGAACGAGGTGTGCACCATGCCGGTTTACCGGCCCCTTATCGGCTTTGATAAGATGGAGATCGTAGATATTGCGGAGAAGATCGACAGCTACGAGACATCCATTCTGCCCTACGAGGACTGCTGTACCATTTTTGTGGCCAAGCATCCCGTTACGAAGCCTAATCTGAATATCATAAAAAGACATGAGCAGAATCTGCAGGAAGGGATCGACGATCTGGTACGGAAAGCGCTTGATACAGATGAGGTCATCATAGTACACAGCTAAATTTCATGCACGGGTCTGCGCATAGAAAAAACAGCCCGGGAAATCTCCCGAGCCGTTCCGGTCAAGTCAAGACTGTAAGGATTACATGATGTAAGGCTTAAGCGCTTCCATAACCTCATCCGTGCCATCTTCAACATGGATGTTTAAATCGATCGGCTTGGATAAATCTAAGCTGAAAATACCCATGATAGATTTTGCATCAATAACATACCTGCCGGATACCAGATCAAAATCATAATCAAATTTTGTGATATCGTTCACAAAAGATTTAACCTTATCAATCGAATTTAAAGAAATCTGTATGGTTTTCATTACGAAATTACCTCCTTTACTTTTTGTCCCCTTTGGATACTATACTAAATCTTGAGGGCTTAAAAGTCAATGATAAATCAACACAAAAAACGCGGAGTATACTATGAAAAGTGTAGCATTACATAATCTGGGCTGTAAAGTAAATGCTTATGAATTAGAGTATATGCAACAAACATTACAAGAA
>CAMWMO010000352.1 GCA_947175305.1 uncultured Lachnospiraceae bacterium | reverse complement strand
GGGGCTGGGCTGGGCCTGCACGCCTGCGGGACTTAAGGCGATGGAAGAGCTGGCAAAGCTGGAGGCGGAGCGGGGAAATCCGGCTTATCTGCCGGAGCAGCAGGGAATAAAGGAAACAGGGGCGCGTGTCGCCAGCAATGAGATGTGTACTTTTCTGATTCTCAATATCTCGTCTTTACAGCTGATTCCGGTGAATATGATCGCCTACAGAAGCCAGTACGGCAGCGTGAATCCGGCGGGGATCATCGCGCCTGCGATCTTGGCGACGTTTGTGAGTACACTGACGGCTGTGGTATACTGTAAGGGGAAGGATAGAAGGCAGAACAAAGCGTTTCAAAAAAATGATAGTAATTACGGAGGGTAACGAAAGATGAAAGTACTGATCGGAACAACAAATCCTTCCAAGGTGAAGAGGTTTGCGGGATTGCTTGGCGGACATAATGTGGAATTTTATACATTAACAGATTTAGGGATAAAAGTCGAGCCGGAAGAGATGGGGACAACACCGAAAGAAAATGCTGTTATCAAGGCGAGATTTTACGGGCAGTATTTTGACCGGGTCATTTGTAATGATTCTGGACTGTACTTCGACGATTTGCCGATGGTGGACAGGCGTTGTATGAAGGGGCGGGACGGTTTGCATTGAAAAGTGAGCTGCCGGATCTTTATAGCATTCCGCTTGGAAAAAGTTTGAAATCCCTAAGACGGACATACCGAAGCTGGGTTGGATCTGGGATTTTATTCCGAAGCAGCTTGCAAGGGATAATAACAAATTCATTTTCTCTCATGTAAAGGAAGGAAAGCGGTCCAGTGAACTGGAAGGCGCAAGGGAGACATCCTTATTTCTGGCGTTCAGGTAATACGGCGGAACGGGATTTCCTATTGGTAGATGAACCATCAGCTTTCTTTTGGTGTGGAAAGCGATGTTTTGGTACAGGAGCTACAGTATTATTTTGAGCAGGACTTATTCATTATATGTTGGAACGCGATGTCAAGTTGGAGCAGGAATGTATCAGGTGAATGTAACGGAATGTTTTTTGTGAATATGGCTTGATACCATCTGCGGCTCTTTTGCGTCCAAGATTGCAAATTCTAATGCTTTACAGTACAATCAGTTATATATGATTGCAGATTTTTGGATGAAAAGAAAGAGGGAATATAAGTGCTTACAAGAGAACAGAATATTTTTTTGGCAAAGAAAACTTTTGTAGAATTAGTTTATAATACGGCATATATTGAGGGATGTAACGTTACGTTTCCGCAAACGCAAACGATTATAGAGGGCGCTAAGATAAGTGGTGTGACAGTAGATGACATCCAGACTGTTCTCAATCTGCGCGATGCATGGAAATATTGTATAGGAAATATAGATGATTTATTGGGTTTAGAATATATTTGTAAAATAAATGAGTTTGTTTCCAGAAATGAGAGTTTACAGTGGGGAGTGCTGCGCACCGGAACAGTCGGCGTAGGCGATTTTATTCCATCAGTACCGATAAAAGAAGAGGTAATGATGGAAATTAATCGCATTATATCGATAGCTGATCCGATAGAAAGAGCGCTTGATTATTTTGCATACGCATGTAAACAACAACTTTTCTGGGATGGGAATAAAAGGACGTCTACAATCGTTGCAAGTAAAATTTTGATTGAATCGGGAAAGGGGGTCTTGACAATCGGAAAAGATAATGCAGAGGAGTTTAATATTACTTTGAATAATTGGTATTTGCAGGATGAGTTGCAGCCATTGAAGGATTGTTTGAAAAAATGCATAAAAACTTTAGAGATTACGGAGAATAACGAAGTTTGAAATAAAATGATACTAAACGGAGATGCATGATTGTGCAATATGTAATCGGAGATATATATGTGCTGGGCAGTAGTATATTGCTTTAACCGTCGCTCGATTCCTGCATAGAATAAAGAAAAACACTGCAGGAATAATTTATGGAAATTTATGTGGTAAAATCAGGAGATACTGTGGATTCTATTGCTGAGAGTTTTGGGATTCCGGTATCTTCCGTTATTTATAACAATCAGCTTGTCTATCCCTATCCCCTGGCTGTGGGGCAGGCGCTTCTTTTATCTTCGGGGGAGGCTTCCGAACCTTCTTATCCCGCTTGGGTAAATGGCTATGCTTACCCTTTTATTCAACGGGATGTTCTAAATGAGACGCTCCCTTATTTGTCTTCCCTCTCCGTCTTTTCTTATGGCTTTACTACGGATGGGGATCTGATTCCGCCAACACTGGATGATTCCTTTATGATCGATGCTGCGCTTATGGAGGGTGTGCGCCCGGTACTCACGTTGACTCCTCTTGGGCCGGACGGGAATTTCAATAACGCTCTGATCACTGCGGTGGTAAACGACCAGGCTGCCAAAGACAATCTTCTAAATAATCTTCTCGCTACTGTTCAGGCAAAAAATTTCGGGGGTGTGGATATTGATTTTGAATATATTCGTCCCGAGGATCGGATTCCTTTTGCCGATTTTGTGGCGGATGTGAGGAATCTTCTTTCCCCTTATGGATATCATGTGTCGGTAGCGCTGGCTCCTAAAACTTCGGATACACAGGCGGGGCTTCTTTATGAGGGAAAAGATTACAGGCTTCTGGGAGAAGCAGCCGACAGTGTTCTGCTTATGACCTACGAGTGGGGTTATACTTACGGTCCGCCTATGGCTGTGGCTCCTCTGAATAAAGTGCGGCAGGTAGTGGAATATGCTATCACCCGTATTACGCCTTCCAAAATTGATCTGGGAATTCCAAACTATGGCTATGACTGGACGCTGCCCTTTGTGCAGGGAATGTCCCGGGCAACTACCGTCAGCAATCAGGAGGCGGTACGTATTGCGATAGAGGCGGGGGTGCCCATACAGTTTGATGAGACAGCTATGTCACCTTTTTTCCGATATGAAAAGAATGGGCAGCAGCATGAGGTATGGTTTGAGGATGTGAGGAGTTATCAGGCAAAGTTTTCTCTTCTGTCGGAGTATGATCTGCGTGGGATGGGATACTGGCAGATCATGCGGTTTTTCCGTCCTAACTGGCTGTTACTTGCGGATACCTTTCAGATTCAAAG
>CAMWMO010000351.1 GCA_947175305.1 uncultured Lachnospiraceae bacterium | reverse complement strand
TATGAGAAAGAAACTCGACATAACAGAAGGTATCTTCCCGATGCCGGTTTTAATGGTAGCGACTTACAATGAAGATGGCAGCGTTAATGTTATGAATGCAGCGTGGGGTACTATGCAGGAGAGAGGCAATGTCGCTCTCAATCTGACAGAAACACACAAAACAGTAAAAAATATCAAGGCAACCGGTGCGTTTACGGTAAGCATTGCCGATGCTGCCCACGTGACGGAAGCAGACTATTTTGGTGTCGTATCAGGCAACAGTGTTTCAAATAAGTTTGAAAACAGCGGACTTACCGCAAGCAAAGCCGAAATGGTGAATGCACCGGTTATCAACGAGTTTCCGCTCTGCTTAGAGTGTGAATTCATCGAATATCAAAACGAAAAATACGGCTGCGGTGTTATTGGTAAAGTAGTAAACGTTACCGCAGACGAGAGCGTTATGGTTGACGGGAAAATTGATATGTCCTTAGTAAATGCGATCGCATTTGACCCTTATACGCATGGCTACTATAAGGTGGCAGAAAGAGTAGGCGAAGCGTTCAAAGACGGGTTTAAACTCAAAAAGTAATATTAAATGCTTCCCCTTAGGAGTAACGTCTGACCTCCTTCAACTCCCGATAGAGCGCCTGATAATTCTCATACCGAACCCGGCTGATTTGTCCAGCCTCCATTGCCTCCTTGACGCCACAGGCAGGCTCGCTGATATGGGCACACCCCCGGAATTTACAGGATGGCTCATACTCCCGAAACTCCGGATAGTAGCCACCCAGCTCCTCCTTGGTGATCTCCGAGATATCCAGAGAGGTAAACCCGGGGGTATCCATAATGTAAGTCCCCTCCCCCAAAGGGATGATCTCCGAATGTCTGGTGGTATGTCTTCCCCGTTCGATCTTTTCGCTGATCTCTCCCGTCTCCATATGAGTGCCTGGTGATAACCGATTGATCAGGGAGGATTTGCCGACGCCGCTTGGTCCCGCCAACGTAGTTGTCTTACCCGCAAGCAGGGATCTTACCTGCTCCAATCCCCGATTCTCCAGCGCACTTATAAACAGTACCTGATACCCGCAGGTCTCATAGGCGCTGCGGAGCGCCTCCTTCTCTGAAGGGGTAGCGATATCCTCCTTGTTAAAACAAATGACCGTAGGGAGCTCCTGTCGTTCCATTCGAATCAGAAACCGATCCAGCAGATTAAAATTGGGATTCGGCTTTACGATAGCAAACAGAATAAGCGCCTGATCTACATTGGCCACAGCCGGCCGTACCAGTGCGCTTTTTCTGGGTAGAATACTGCGGATGTTGCCCAGCTTTTCCTGCTCATCCAGCACATCCATCTCTACGTTATCCCCCACCAGGGGCTTTATTTTTTCTTTTCTGAATATTCCCTTCGCCTTGCATTCATATATCCCACAGCCTTCTACATGGACATAATAGAAGCCGGCGATGCCTTTCATGATCTTTCCTTGCATATTTGTTTATTCTTCCACGAAATTGACCTGCCGCTCCACTGTCTTCACCTGGGACTCGCCGCCCTGTGTAGTGCTCTCTCCCGTCTCCGGATCCGTAATAGTGGTCTGCTCCGTCACCACGGTAAAAGTGAACCGGATCGTACCGGAAGCAGATTTGATTCCTGTGTAATTCACTGCCACCGGGAAAGAAGTTGTCTGCGTGCTCAAAAGCTGTGTGCCATCCTGGGTGGTAAGGGTCACTGCCACCTGCATTCCGCTCTGATAATCGCTGTCCTCCGTGGGCGCCGTGATCCCTTCGGAATACCGGTAGGTCTTCTGAGCAGGCCCCGTGCTGATCCGCAGATCCACAGCAGTGCCCTTATCCACATAGGAACCTACAGAATAACTCTGATAGCACACCTTATCCGTCAGAGCCGCATCCTCGTGGGTGGTCTCCGTCACAGTTCCCACGGAAAGACCGCTCTCCGTCAGATTCACCACAGCATCTTCTTCTGTCATGCCCACCACATCCGGCACTCTTACCTTATTATCCTCAGCCCCCTGACTTACGCGGATGGTGATACTGGATCCCATGGTTGCCGTAGTCTGTGCCTCCGGCGACTGGGAGATCACGAGTCCCTTCTCCACCGCCGAATCCGGGCTCTCCACCACGTTGACCACAAACCCTTCCTTCTCTAACAGGGAAGTCGCCTCCTCCCGTGACTTTCCTGTCACGTCGGGAACTTCTACGCCCTCCTCTGCCTCAGCTACCGTGAGAACAATGGTAGTTCCCTTATCTATCATCAAGCCGTCCTGTACGCTGGCCCGCAGCACGGTGCCTGCGTCATAGGAGCTGTTCTTCTCGTATTTGATCTCCGGCACAAGCTCCAGCTCTAACAGCTTACGCTTGGCTTCATCCACATGCATGCCGACCACGCGAATCATCTCTACCTGCTCGGTCTCTTCCGTCTCCTGGGTCTCGTCCGCCCTGGCGTTTCCGAAAGAAAACACGCCCATCGTCTTGCCCACTAAAAAGATCAGGACACAGCCTATCAGGAGCGCCGCCACTACCGCCAATATGGTAGTGATCTTTTCCATCTTGGGATCGTAATCTTCCTCGTCGTCCTCCCAATCCTCATCTTCTTCGTCCTCATCATCGTCATAGACATGCACGGAATCCCTGACGTCCTTTTTCAGACGCATCGCCTCATCCATGGAATCCCGGCTCTCAGACTGACGCTTGATCTGCGCCATATCCCTGTCTGTGATCATGCGGGTGGAAGCCTCCTCATCAGGATCCACCACCTTGACGAAATCCTCGTCAGGACTGATCAGAGACTGCTTCAGATCCACGATCAGCTCGGACATGGACTGATATCTCCTGTCCGGACTCTTCTGACAGCACTTTGCCACGATCTGCTCCACGCAGACCGGTATTTCCGCTACATACTCTCTGGGGGAAGGGAACTCCTCCTGAATATGCTTGATGGCGATCGCCACCGTAGTCTCTCCGTTAAAGGGCACTCTGCCCGTAAGCATCTCAAACATGGTGACACCCAGAGAATAGATGTCACTCTTTTCATCACTGTAACCGCCTCTTGCCTGTTCCGGCGAAGTATAATGCACAGAGCCCATCAC
>CAMWMO010000350.1 GCA_947175305.1 uncultured Lachnospiraceae bacterium | reverse complement strand
TGGGGCGTAGCGGAAGCCGCCACCGTGATCGTGCTGTCATCCTTCTTTCCTGCGCCGCAGCCCGTAAGTGTGCCGAGCACAAGAGCCGCTGCCAAAACAGATACCAAAATCTTCTTTTTCATAACATTTCTCCTCCTTTTAGCAAATCCAAACTACTTTCTTTTATCCAGCTTCACAGACAGCCGCATACCCAGCGTCTGGAAAATCTGTACCAACACCACTAAAAGTACCACCGATACGATCATGATCAGCGTCTCATAGCGGTAATAGCCGTAACGCATGGCAATATCGCCCAGGCCGCCGCCGCCGACCACACCCGCCATCGCGGAGTAGCCGAGAATGGTACCGATGGCGATCGTCACACCCACCAGAATGGAGGTCCTGGCCTCCACCAGAAGAACCTTCCATATAATAGTAAAAGTACCTGCACCCATACTCTGAGCTGCTTCCACTACCCCGTGATCCACCTCCTTGATGGAGGACTCGATCATACGCCCGATAAAAGGCGCCGCCGCTATGGTGAGCGGCACAATGGTGGCAATGGAGCCCGTGGTCTTGCCCACGATCAAACGTGTGAGCGGCATGACCAAAATCAGCAGGATCAAAAACGGAATACTCCTCAAAATATTAGCAAGCACATCGAGCGCCTTGTACACCGCCGCATTAGGCCGGATGCCCGTCTTATCCGTCACCGCCAGTACTATGCCCCAGGGCAGACCGAGCAGGTAACCAAAGAAAGTTGACATCAGTGTCATAAGCAGCGTATCACGCACACCCTCCACCATCATCCAAGTCAGATCACTAGTCCACATAGCCGTTCACCTCCTCCACCGCCAGGCCTCTCTCTGTCAGATAAGCCTTCATCTCCTCCTGCACAGACTGATCGTCGGGGAGGCTCAAGATCATCTCGCCTCTGGCGATTCCCTCCACATTTTTCGTGTCCGCCCGCAGGATGTTGATGGGTTGGCCGAACTTTAACACCATGTTCGCTATCACCGGTTCAAAGGATGAGTTCACGGAAAAGACGATGCGTATGCAGCTCTTTCCCTTCATCAGCTCTCTCTGTTGATCCTCCAGAGTACGGCGATCCGTGCCGCTCCCCTTTAAGATCAGCTCCTTCGCCTCCGGCGTCTTCGGATGGGCGAAGATATCCGAGACCCTTCCCTGCTCCACCAGATGGCCCTCACCGATGATGGCCACATGGGAGCAGATTTCCCGGACTACCGACATTTCATGGGTGATGATCACTATGGTAATGCCGTAATTCTTATTGATTTCCTTTAAAAGCTGCAAGATCGACTGAGTCGTCCTTGGATCCAGGGCGCTGGTAGCCTCATCGCATAAGAGAATTTTAGGATTTACGGTGAGAGCTCTTGCAATAGCCACCCTCTGCTTCTGCCCGCCCGAAAGCTGTGCCGGGTAGGCGGAAGCCTTCTCCGAAAGTCCCACGATCTCCAAAAGCTCCTGAGCCCGCTTTCTGGCCTCCTTCTTCTTCATACCCCCGATCACCAGGGGAAAACATATATTATCAATGACACTCTTCTGCATCAAAAGATTAAAGTGCTGGAATATCATAGAGATCTCTCTGCGCGTCTTCCGAAGCTCAGCCTCAGACAACGCTCCCAGATCCTTTCCCTCAATGCTCACCGTGCCGGAGGTGGGTCTCTCCAGATAATTCAGACAACGCACCAGCGTACTCTTGCCTGCTCCCGACATACCGATAATGCCGTAGATCTCGCCCGCCCGGATGGACAGGGTTATATTCTGCAGAGCCTCCACCTTTCCCTCATCGGTCTCAAAGGTTTTACACAGCTCCTGCACTTCGATCATTTCCGCCATCTCGCTTTATCCTTTCCGTGCAATCCGTCTCCTGTAAACGCATCATGTAAACCGGCGTTCCTGCGCTTTCACGCATGATCGCCCTAGCGCTCACTATAGTATGTTTCCCGCCAATTGTCAAGGTTTGCACGCTATAAGATACACAGACTATTCCGCAGAGAACAGCGGTGTGGAGAGATATCTGTCCCCGGAATCGGGCAAAAGCGCAACGATCACCTTACCCTTATTCTCCGGCCGCTTTGCAAGCTCCTTCGCCGCATGCAGCGCCGCTCCAGAAGAAATACCCACCAAAACGCCCTCCTGCTGTGCGATCGCTCTGCCGGCGGTAAAGGCATCCTCATTGGATACCTTAATGATCTCATCGTAAATGCCGGTATCCAAAGTGTCCGGCACAAACCCTGCACCGATACCCTGAATCTTGTGCGCACCCGGCTGCCCGCCGGAGAGAACCGGACTGCCCTCAGGCTCCACCGCCACAATCTTTACGTCAGGATTCTTTTCCTTTAAAAAAGTACCCACGCCCGTCACCGTGCCGCCGGTGCCGACACCCGCTACAAAAATATCCACTTTTCCGTCCGTGTCTTCCCAGATCTCAGGACCTGTGGTAGCCTTGTGGATCGCCGGGTTCGCCGGATTGACAAACTGTCCCAGAATGATGGAACCGGGAGTAGACGCCTGCAGTTCCTCCGCCTTGGCGATGGCTCCCTTCATGCCCTGCGCGCCATCCGTCAGCACCAGCTTAGCGCCATATGCCTGCAGGAGCTTGCGACGCTCCACACTCATCGTCTCCGGCAGCGTCAACACTGCCTGATACCCTTTGGCCGCCGCTACCGCCGCCAGACCGATGCCTGTATTGCCGCTGGTGGGCTCGATAATTGTTCCGCCGGGTTTCAGCTTACCTTCCCGCTCCGCCACCTCGATCATATGCAGAGCGATACGGTCCTTCACCGATCCCGCCGGATTAAAATACTCCAATTTCACCAGGATCGTCGCATCCACGATGCCGTTCTTCTCCTCGTAATTGGTCACCTCCAGAAGCGGTGTGTGCCCAACCAGCTCCGATGCACTCTTTTTAATATTAGCCATTTTTTCTTCCTCCTTCTATTCCCTGTTTTATTTCCTACTTATTTACTAGGTTAAGTATGAAATTATAATACGCCTATTGAAAAAAAATGTCAACCAGAATTTTTAAATTTTTTCTTGTTCTTGTATAACAGCGAACTCTTGCGAAAGATTCCACCATTTGAGAT
>CAMWMO010000349.1 GCA_947175305.1 uncultured Lachnospiraceae bacterium | reverse complement strand
AAGAACGAGTGAAATCATAATTGCGGAAAATGAGCGGACAACAAGGAAGAAAGAGGCGGTGAAGGATGATGGTGGAGGAGATCAGGAAGCATCTGACAGATGGTATCATTCCCTTTTGGAAGAAAATGCGGGATGATAAAAACGGCGGCTACTATGGTTACATGGATCATGACCTGCAGGTGGATGAGAATGCGGTGAAGGGCTGTATCTTAAACAGCAGGATCACATGGTTTTTTGCCAATGCGTATCTGCAGTTAGGAGACGAGTCTCTGTTGGCAGAGGCGAAGCATGGTTATGAATTTATGCAGAAATACTGTGTAGATCAGGAACAGGGGGGCGTCTACTGGTCAGTGCGCGCTGACGGTACGCCGGAGGATACGACGAAGCATACCTACAATCAGGCGTTTTCCATCTATGCACTTTCTTCCTATTATGATGCGTCGAAGGATGAGAGCGCTCTGAAGCTGGCGAAGGAGCTTTTTCATATCATCGAGGAGCGCTGCATGGACGAGATCGGATATAAGGAGGCTTTTGACAGAGAGTTCCGCGAGATCGAAAACGATAAGCTCTCCGAGAACGGTGTGATCGCGGATAAGACCATGAACACGCTGCTGCATGTATTCGAGGCATACACGGAACTGTATCGGGTGGACGGCGACGAGGCGGTGAAAAAGCGCCTGATGTGGATTCTCGATACCATTGCGGAAAAGATCTATAATCCGGCACTGCACAGGCAGGAGGTGTTCTTTGACAGGGAAATGAACTCTATCCTGGATCTGCACTCCTACGGTCATGACATCGAGACGGCATGGCTGATCCGGCGGGGGACGGATGTGCTGGGAGAGAAGAGCTATGAGGAAAAGATGTTGCCGATCGTTCTTGACTTGACTGGTCAAACATATAAAGTGGCCTTTGACGGAAAATCCTTTGCCAACGAATGCGAGAAGGGCGTGGTGGATGAAAACCGGATCTGGTGGGTGCAGGCGGAGGCGCTGGTGGGATTTTTAAACGGTTATCAGCTGGCGCCGGAACACGAGGAATACCTGGAGGCTGCCAGGGCGCAGTGGACTTTCATCAGAGACCACGTCATCGACAAGAGGTCGGGTTCCGAGTGGTTCTGGGATGTGGATAAAGAGGGGAGAGCGGTGAGCGGCAAGCCTATCGTAGAGCCCTGGAAGTGTCCTTATCACAATGGACGTATGTGCTTGGAGGTTATCAAAAGAGGTGTGGCGTTATAGAAAGTGACCAGATAAGTTAAAAACTTGTTGAAAAGAAAAACAGAGGGAGGGCGACAATGTTACACGAAAAATACTATGTGGAACTGGAAAAATATAACAAGCTGGTGGAGCGGAAGAATGTGAAGTCCGACGACTACAACGGGATTTATGACAGATACCAGTATCCCGTGCTCACCAGAGAGCATATTCCGCTGCACTGGAGATTTGATTTAAACCCGGAGACCAATCCGTATTTCATGGAGCGGCTGGGTGTCAACGCGGTGATGAATTCGGGTGCGATCGAATTGAACGGAAAGTATTATCTGGTGGCCCGGATCGAGGGAAATGACAGAAAGTCTTTCTTTGGCGTGGCGGAGAGTGACAATGGGATCGACGGCTTCCGTTTCTGGGATTATCCGATCCTTCTGCCGGACACCTGCCCGGAGGAGACCAATGTTTACGATATGCGCCTGACCAAGCATGAGGACGGCTATATCTACGGCGTGTTCTGCTCCGAGAGCAAGGATACCAGCGTAAATGATCTGTCTGCGGCTGTAGCGGCGGCGGGCATCGTGAGAACAAAAGATTTAAAGAACTGGGAGAGACTGCCTAATCTGGTGACGAAGCGTTCTCCTCAGCAGAGGAACGTGGTGCTGCATCCGGAGTTTGTAGACGGCAAGTATGCTTTCTATACCAGACCTATGGATGATTTCATTGAGACCGGATCGGGCGGCGGCATCGGCTTCGGTCTGTGCGATGATATTACCCATGCGGTGGTTGATGAGGAGAAGATGACTTCCATACGCAGATACCACACCATCACAGAAGCCAAGAACGGCGCGGGCGCTCCGCCTATTCGGACCAAGGACGGCTGGATCCACATCGCCCACGGTGTGCGTAATACCGCGGCGGGACTGCGTTATGTGATCTATGCCTTTGCCACGGACTTAAAGGATCCCTCCAAGGTGATCGCTGAGCCCTCCGGCATGCTGATCGGGCCCAGAAACTGGGAGCGCGTGGGAGACGTTTCCAATGTGGTGTTCACCAACGGCGCCATCGCCAGAGACAACGGGGACGTATACATTTACTATGCTGCCAGCGATACCAGAATGCATGTAGCGACTACCACCATCGACAAGCTGACGGATTATGTGTTTAACACGCCGCAGGATCCTTACCGCTCTGTGGAGTGTGTGGCGCAGAGATGCGATTTTATCCAGAAAAATCTTGAGTTTTTAAAGAGACAGTAACGGAAATATTTTAAAACATAATGGAGGAAAATAAAATGAGCGAAGTAAAAATGATCAGCCCTGTGGTAAAGAATGTACCTTGGCAGGAAAAGCCGGCGGATCTCAAGGGTGCACCGATCTGGAGATACAGCGAGAATCCCATCATCGGCAGAAATCCCTTAGAGGGTGTGGCGAGGATCTTTAACAGTGCCGTGATGCCTTATGGAGACGAATTTATCGGCGTGTTCCGGGGCGAGCAGACCAACGGAATCCCTTATATTTATCTGGGCCACAGCAAGGATGCCATCCACTGGGAGTTTGACAAGGAGAAGATTCCTTTTAAGGATGAGCAGGGCAACGACTTTATGCCGGTATATGCTTACGATCCCCGCCTGGTAAAGGTGGAGGACACCTACTATATCATCTGGTGTCAGGACTTTTACGGCGCTTCCATCGGCATGGCCAAGACCACGGATTTCAAGACCTTTACGAGACTGGAGAATCCCTTTATTCCCTTTAACAGGAATGCGGTGCTCTTCCCCAGAAAAATTAACGGGAACTTTTGCCTCTTAAGCCGTCCCTCCGATTCCGGTCATACACCTTTTGGAGATATCTTCTTAAGTGAGAGCCCGGATATGGTATATTGGGGCA
>CAMWMO010000348.1 GCA_947175305.1 uncultured Lachnospiraceae bacterium | reverse complement strand
TCCGCATAGCCATTTTTGCAGCGGTTTTTCCGCCTTACGCCATAGCGTTCGCCTGCTTATACTTATAAAGCATCTCGGCATGGTTCTGCTCTTCGATCTGAATATCAGCGAGAAGCTTTCGCAGTCCGGAATTGTCACAGGAGAACACATTGGTATTATATTCTCCCGATACCAGCTTTTCCGTGCCAATACAATCCGTGGCCAGAAAGCAGTCATTCTCCTTGTCGGCGGCATTGGCACCGTCACGGTATGTGCCCTTCGGCGCATAGTTCTTACCCTGCGAATCGTTGCAGTCACAGTCCGGCACATTGCCGTGAAGCGCCTGCCCGATGGACTGATAATGCTTCTGCTCATCCTGCTGCAGCGTGCGGAACAGACTCTGCAATTCCGTATCCTTTGCCTGAGCCGCATATTTTTCATACTTAGTGATACAGGATTTCTCCTGTGTCTGTAAGTCGCGCAGCGCGGTGGTCTCTTTTTCCGTCAGTATCATGGTCAACACTCCTTTCTTTGGACGGTGCAGCAGTATCTTCACTTCCATACACTCTCTGCCGTCCCCTATCTCCAAGTATTGCCATTTTACTGTGAATTCATACCAAAAATACTATAGCAATCATTATACACGTTTTCACATGGGAACACAAGAAAATCAGTGTAATTCAGCACTCCACTTTAATCCTTTTTGGATATTTGTAATACTATCTTATATCATCCAAAACATACACCAATCCCAATAAATTATATTGATTATGGTTATAGCCATGCAAAAATTCAGGGAATGCATATATACCCGGGAGTTTGACACTTAAATATCGAAAAAAATGCTGTAAGCCCTGATACAGGCTTATTTAGTACCATAAAAGTGTAATTGTTAGAGACCGATCATCTCTGACAGTTGCACTTATTTTTTATAATAAGGGGAGTAATTGGTCTGGCGTGGCTCTATTTGGATTGTTGCATCCGTCAAAAAAACCGCCAACCAACCCCTTGTTATAAGCATTCGATTAAGCAGGTTGGGGCATATGCCCCCGCGTAACCAACTAAACTGGATGGTAATAAGTGTGGCTGGTACAATTACTATTCTGATATGGAGGTGGTTATATAAATGGTTAGTGTAGGAATTGATGTTTCAAAAGAAAAAAGTACGGTCTGTATCCTCAAGCCATACGGTGAGATTGTATGCAGTCCTTTCGAGGTGCCACATGCAGAAAAAGCGTTGGATTCGCTGGCAGAAACGCTCCGGCGGTTAGATGGTGAAATCCGGATAGTTATGGAAGCGACCGGGATTTATCACCTTCCGGTATTGACATTCCTGAAGGAGCAGGGCTTTTTTGTGGCAGTCATCAATCCGTTTGCCATGAAAAAATATGCAAAGGATCACAGTATCAGGGGCGCAAAGACTGATAAGCTGGATTCATCAATGATCGCCAACTACGGCATAGACAAATGGTATAAACTCCAAGATTATGAAGAAGACGAGGCAGTGTATTCAGAATTGAAACTGTTAGGCCGCCGGTACAGGTATTACATGGAACTTCATGTAAAAGCCCTTCAGGAACTGACACATATCCTCGATTATGTAATGCCCGGCCTCAAGGGGAAGTTTGCCAGTTGGAATGAAGCAAACGGGAAGGATAAACTGAGCGACTTTGTCGAAGTTTTCTGGCATTTTGACGTCATAACGTAAGCGTCAAATAGCCCGCCTTTACCTTTGCTAGTTTTTCTGCCATACTTTAAAAAACTCATAAAACTAATATTTTTTTAAAGGAGGCTAACTATCATGGACAAGACTACACACGAAGTCCGTATCGCTAACTGGCGGTCCATTATCGAGCAATGTCAGGCAGGAAACATATGCCCTCATCTCCTCAAAGGTGACTCCCGCTGTAGATCCTGAACCTGTAGCTTTTGCAGAGCTTCCATTTATCAGTCCCAAAGATGGCCGGCAGTCTTTCAGCCCGGATGCCGTAATGCGCAGGGGACAAATTGTGCTGGAACTGTCCAACACCATCTCCGACAGGCTCCTTGACAGACTTATGGAGGTGGCAGGCCATGCTTGAAGATGCTGCCGGCATCCGGCGTGTGGTCCTGGCATGCGGTTATGTTGATCTGAGAAAAGGGATTGATGGACTTTCCATGATCATAGGTGACAAATACCACCAGAATCCTTTTGAAAAAGGCACGCTTTTCCTTTTCTGCGGGCGGAGATCTGATCGTGTAAAAGGCCTGCTGTGGATGGGGAACGGATTCCTGCTCCTGTACAAGAGGTTTGAAGCAGGTTCTCTTTCGTGGCCGCGGACCGCCGAAGAAGCTGCAGACCTTACGGAGGAACAGTACCAATACCTGATGCTGGGACTAAATCCCCTCAATCCGAAGATCAGGGAGGTTTCACCGAAAAAAGCCGGCTGAGGATTGTGCAAAATAGAGAAAATACAACCTGTCGAAGGCCCGCAGACCAACAGATTCCAGTCCTGTTTTCTTCCCCCTTTTCATAAGCATGCATGCTTTGGGACAGGCATAAGATCGATTTTTTTGAACCCCGAAAACTCTGTGTTTCCTTTTGTGTACAAGCCTTCCGGCGCGTTACAGCCATAGGCATTATGCCGAATGCCCATGATCCCGAAATTCGCCTTTCCTGGCGCTTTCTGGTATAATAAGACCAGTTAAGTTAAGGAGGGGCACGGATGGGCAGAAGGCACACACACGATGAACTGCATAAATGCAGCCGCGATGAACTGGTCACAATGGTGCTTGCGATGCAGGATCAGGTGGATGCCCTGAACGAAAACATCGAAAGGCTCATTGAGCAGGTGCGGATCGCAAACAGTTACCGGTTTGGCCGCCATACAGAGAAACTGGAGGCGATCGACGGACAGCTTTCTTTTTTTGATGAGGCGGATATCATATATGACGATACGCTCACCGAGCCCACAGCGGATGAGGTCCTGCCGCCTAAAGCACACCGGAAGAAGACAAAAGGGCAGAGGGAGGCCGACCTGAAAGATTTTCCCGAAGAAGCCCTTCCGCCTTATTCCATTTCTGAAACAGAACTGGATGCTTTTTACGGCAGGGGCAACTGGAAACGGATGCCTGACGAGGTTT
>CAMWMO010000347.1 GCA_947175305.1 uncultured Lachnospiraceae bacterium | reverse complement strand
TAATAAATCAGCAAACCCCAGCCAAACCCGTGCCAGATCAGAACGATCAATACCGACCAGATGGCATTCTGCTGTGACAGCCAGTTGATTTTCCCTTCAAACCCGAGCCCCTTTAATACATTGTTCAAAAGTCCGAAATCGGGGTTATATATGAATTTCCAGAGATAAGCGATCACCGCTACGGAAATTACGTTTGGTATGAAATAGATACATCTGAAAATCCCCTCTGCTTTCCCCTGCAGCTTATCAAGCACTGCAGCAACCAAAATTGCAATCGGGTGCTGAATGCAGATAAAGCCGATCGCCAAAAACAGGGAATTTAACAACGAACGTCCAAAAGCGCTGTCATGGAATAATTTCACATAATTGTCCCACCCGACAAGATGTGCCTCTCCCATGCCGGTGTAGTCCGTGAAACCGTAATAAACGCTCAGACAGATCGGTGCCAGCACCGCAAACAGAAAAACCAATAACCCCGGCAGAACCAGACTAAAAATAATCAGTTTATTGCTATACAGCTTTTTCATAAGACTCTCCTTTTAAAATTAAGAGAGGATGCTACAAAAGTAATTTTCTTTTGGAACATCCTCTCTTGAATCACTCAGTTCATTCTGTCATTATTCACATGCCGCCCCGATTGCCGCGAGGAAGTCCTCCACAGAGGTAGAGCCGTTAGATACGCCCTGAATCTCGCTCTCGATCGCTGTCTTAAAGGCGGAAGGACCGCAGTCGTTGATAGGTGTTCCGGAAACGCTTGTTGCATTTTTCAGAATATCCATAACCTGTTTCTGTAATTCAGTCTCATCTCCGGTCAGATACGCTGTCTGATCCTGTGCAGACATGCCGACACCGTTCTCCCAACCATACTTGGAAAGCTTATCCGGCTGATACATATAGTTTAAGAACTTGATCGCTTCGTCCTTCACAGAAGAGCTTGCAGATACTGCATATCCGCCGCCGTTCCATGCTGCGATATCATTTGCGCCGCCTTTACCGCCGTCAACAACAGGCAGGGTAAATGCACGAATGTTATTTCTGATGTCTTCCTGAATGTCCTCGTTCAATGCCATGGAGCACTCCCAGCTTCCCATGCAGAACATTGCCGCCTGACCATTGGTAAACAGGTTCATTGCCGTACCATAATCCTGTGAGTCATAACCGGTCTGGAACAAGCCTGCATCTGCAGAATCTACCAGAATCTGTGTCGCCTGCTGGATTTCCGGTGCTGTGAAATCGCCTGTCGCTACCGCATTGCGAACGATGTCCGCATAGTCTATTCCTGCAATCTTCACCAGAATATCCGTGAGGTAACATGCCATCGGCCAGCCGTCTCCGCCATCCATAGCCATGGGAGTGATGCCTGCTGCCTGGATATCACCGCAGAGTGTGAGCAGCTCGTCGTATGTAGCAGGAACCTTCCAGCCGTTATCGTCAAACATCTTCTGGTTATAATATACGATCTGGATATCTGTGTTTCTCGGAAGACCATATAATTTGCCGTCTTTCTTGAACCCTTCCAGAGATCCTGCGATAAATCCGTAGTCTGTGTAATCATCTTCATTTAACTCTGCAAGGACGCCTGCATCCAACACCTCATCCAGGAAAGAGGGCTGACCCCATATGCTGACAACATCCGGCATACCGTCCATCGCATAAGCCTTGAACTTTGTCTTGTAAGCTTCCTCGTCAAGCGCCTCCACCTCGATGGTAACGTTGGTATTTGCCGCCATATACTCGTCGATGATCATCTGCTCTACCAGACCCTGACCGTTCTTTCTGTCAGGCAGGTTGGAGAACAGTTTGATCGTTACTGCCTCGCCTGAGCCCGCTTCCGCAGCGTCTCCCGCATCTGCCTCCGCCGGTGCGCTTTCTTCCTCTGCCGCTTCCTGCGTGCTGCTCTGTGTACCAGAAGCCGCCGGTGCGCTGTTGTCTGATCCACCACAGCCTGCAAGCAGGGTTGCGGTCATTGCTGCTGTAAGCAACGATGCTACAATTTTTTTCTTCATTTCTTTTCCTCCCGTTTCTGTTGTGTTTTGATGGTTTTATCCTACCATCTCCGAAAACGGGTTTACAGATACCTATTTTCCAAAATGGTGGAATATTTTAATATAAAAAAGGATCGCAAAAGCGACCCTTACAAATCAATCTACATATGACATTGTTTCATTTCTACCGCAACTCGATCATTTCCGACACCTCATCCCGCTTCGCCACATACATCGGGAAATCATTGCCGTTATACCTGGTATCGGACATGGTCACCTCCACCCTGACGGACTCGTACGCAAGCTCCGGCAGATTGTTCTCCTTACTCAGATGCCCCAGTACGACGGCCTGCATCTCGTCATGCAAAAGCTTGCTCAGAAGCTTTCCCGCCGCCTCGTTGGACAGATGCCCCCGATCTCCCAGGATCCTCTGTTTCAGATAATAGGGATAAGGCCCTACCTGCAGCATATGGACATCGTGATTTGCCTCCAGATACAGCAGATCTAAATTCCGCAGACACTCCACCGTATAGTCATTGTAGCACCCAAGATCTGTGATCAGCCCCACTCTGCGGCCATCATGATCGATGCGGTAGGCCACCGGATCCGCCGCGTCATGGGAGGTGCGTATGGGATAGAGGGAAATGTCCTTGATGACACACCGTTCATCCGGAGTAATGATCTGAAGGAGGGACTCATCGATCTCCCCCACAGATGTGCTCTGCAGAATGGCCTCCGCCGTCCCTCTCGTGGCGTAGATAGGTATGCCGTATTTTCTGGACAATACACCCAGACCGCTTATGTGATCCGAATGTTCGTGGGTGATACAGATTCCGTCAATATCCCTCATGGTCAATCCCAGCTCCTGCAGACCGGCTTCCGTCCGTTTGCCGCTGATCCCCACGTCCATCAGAAGATGGGTGGTATCACTGCCCACATAGATGCAATTCCCGCTGCTGCCGCTGGCAATGCTGCATAGTCTCATAGTTATGTAAACCCTTGCGGCTGTGAATACTTTTCACAGCCGCCTTTCTCTTTCTCATTGTTTCCAGTATATCTCGATCATGTCCCCGCTTCGTATTCTCGGCAAATAACTGTAGCTTATTAAAATCTACGCG
>CAMWMO010000346.1 GCA_947175305.1 uncultured Lachnospiraceae bacterium | reverse complement strand
CAGATACCGTTTATTGCTTTCAAGTCAGAGGTTCCATTTTATCGGGAATGTTCATGCTCATTACCTGCTTAAATAACTTGAAAGCAAATTCAGTTTGCACAAAAAGGATTCACGATACACTGGAAGAATAGAGGAGAAAGGAGCGCGGATTTATTTATGAAAGATGACCTTATGCTGATTGGAGAAATTGCAGACTTTTTTGGAGTTTCCAGAAAGGCAATGCGTTTATATGAAAAGAAAGGTATTATTAAGCCCGTGAAAGTAGATGCCGCCAACGGGTATCGTTATTACTCGGCAGAACAAGTGCAGCAGTTAAATGCGCTGTTAGAATTAAAAGCGTTAGGTTTTTCTCTCGACGAAATTAAAATGATCATTGATGGGAAAACAGCGAAAGCGCTATTGCTTGAAATGCTTGAAAAGAAGCGGCAGGCATGGCAGGAAGCCATGAATTCCGCCAGATACAAAGAGGAATGTCTGGGTGAGATCATTAAAAATTTGCAAGTTTCCAGCGCAGCACAAAAGATCACTGAAATGACAGAAGAAGAGCGGGCGTGGCTGTTGGTAAAGATGGTATGCCTTGAAGACGTCAGAGCACAGAAAATTTTAAGTGAAGCGTTGTGGTTATAAAAAATATTACAAGATGGTTGTTCTTCGCAAAAAAGATAAAAACCCCACCCTCGCAACTTACCAAGTATACAAGGGTGGAGTTTCTATGCCTATCGCTTCGGCTCCTTTATTTTATATATTTTTCGGTCTCGATATAAAATGTACTCCTGTGGTAATCAGCACGGAGGCTGCAATCGCCGAAAAAACTGACACCACTTTGGGTGCATCTCCGTATACGTCATGAAATATGAAATATATTTCTCCGAACACGATTCCCATCATCCCCCAATGTACGACAGGGAAAGCGTAAAATCCGTTTCTTGCATCGTCCTTTTTCTGATCCGCGATATAGGAGAGAAGGATTAATACAATCGTTTCGATTGCCCAAAACGCCCAATGGAAGAGGTTATCGTCTGCCAGATTCTCATAAATGCCTAAACAATAACCGGCAAGTACCTCCATTGCCACTTTCACTACGATAAAGGTAAAAATGGTTCCCGGAACGTGGTTTGTCACCTTTCTGCAGACGATCAGCAGAGAATAATACAGCATAAAAATGATCACGGCCTTCCCGACATAGAGCCAAAGCTGCTCTTTATTAGAAAAAATAAAATCTGTGTTCTTTTCCACATACCGTATATTCAGCCAGATGATCGCCGCTTGCGCAAGCAGAGGAATCCCTACCATAAGCAGTCCGCTCAAGTAATGGCAGGTCAGGATATTTCGTGACTTTACCGGAAATATGCGCAGTACTTCTGTACGGTTTTGGGTCTCCTGTACCAGCAGCCTGACTGCCTGTGCAATGAATGCCGCTATCACGGTCATCAACACCATAGGTTCCAAAGATACATACGGGATTTCATCCATACAGGCTCTGCCCGGATCAAACAGATCCGGATGGGTATTCCAAAGTTCCCTCAGGTATTCCGCACGTTCTGTGTAATCCTCCAGGTGAAATAATTTATGATACGAGCCATATACATTAGTCAACAAATAAATTACCAGCAATGTCATGACTACCATCATAACGCCCCAGTAAAACCGATCTCTTTTGAATATTTTTTTCAAATCACCCATTCTGAAGTCCTCCCTCTGTTTGAACGTCACTCACCCTTCCTCTTCCCTGCATATAAATTTTCTTTAAAAGCACATAAATCTCTTCCAGTGTGACCTGCTGCCCGGAATAATCTTCGATGCCCAGTTTCTTCAATATGCGTTCGCTCTCTTCCCGATCTCCCACGGTGTAAAACTCTGATAAGTCTCCGATCCTGGATGCTTCATGAACGGTCATGGCAAACCGTTTGTCATCGGCTACCTCCTGCGGCAGAATACCCTTCCATTTCTGCACGCTTTCCATAAACTCATCCACAGATTTTTGTGCAAAGACCTCTCCCGCCTCCATCATGGTCACGCTGTCGCATATGCGCTCCACATCTGCAAGATCATGCCCGGAGAAAAGGACTCCGATCTGCTCTCTCTCCACTTCTTCGATCAGAATATCACGGAACATCCCTTTACTCTCCGCGTCCATACCGCTCTCCGGTTCGTCCATGATCAAATACGCCGGCTGCTGCGCGATTGCTAAGATAAAGTTCAGTTTTGACCTCTGTCCCTTGGACAAGGTACCTATGTTCTTTTTCGGATTGATGCCAAAGCGTTTCACCATATCATCAAACTTCTCTCTGGAAAACGTATCGTAGAAGTTCTGATAGTATGCTGCCATTCCCGCCACAGAATAGATGTTAATAAAATCAAGCTGCTCTGACACATACGACACTTTTGCTTTCACTTCCGGATTATCGTAAATATCCTTCTCATCATACTGTATCGTTCCCTGTGCGGGTTTATAGATCCCTGCAGCGCATTTCAGCAAAGTGGTCTTGCCGGCTCCGTTGGAACCGATCAGACCATGAATCTCGCCCTGATGAACGCATAGGTCAATTCCATGGATAATCGGCCGGTTATTGTAGCCTTTATGTAAGTTCTTTATCTCTAACATTTGCTTCTCTTTCCTTTCTGAAATTTTTCTGCCATAACTTTAGATGGAAGAATAGATTTCCTTTACCAGATTTACCACATCCGCCTCGGAATGTCCCGTGCGTTTCAGTTCGATGATTTCGCTCTGAATCCTCTTCCGAATTTTCTCCAGTTCCTCCACATTGGGTTCCACGCTCGGCATAGTCGTTATAAAGGTCCCTTTTGCCCGGATCGTCTCAATCACCTTCTGACGTTCCAGCTCCTGATACGCCTTCGCCACGGTGGACGGAGTGATGTCCAGCGTCTGCGCCATCTTCCGAACAGAAGGAATCGCATCTCCCGGACTTAAATGTCCTTTGATGACCAGTAGTTTGATCTGTTCTATGATCTGCTCATAGAGCGGTTTTTTGCTGCGATAATCCAGTTCAAACAAATAATCACCTCCCCATTATGTTTGCTGATGCTCTTCTGTATCGTTTGTATTACCTGTATTGCTTTATATAGTACAGTTATTGTATAATAATTTCTGTCGGTTGTCAACAAAATTTGAA
>CAMWMO010000345.1 GCA_947175305.1 uncultured Lachnospiraceae bacterium | reverse complement strand
AATGTATGGAAGGCCATGTGCGGCCGGAGATGTTCCTGATGAAAATTATATTTACAGCGCTTACTTTGGGCGCCGGCTATAAAGGCGGTGAGATCGTACCGTCCTTCTGTATCGGCGGCACCTTCGGCTGTCTGTTCGGCACGTTGGCAGGCTTTTCGCCGGCGCTTTGCACGGGAGTCGGAATGGCGGCAGTGTTTTGCGGCGTGACCAATTGTCCGATCTCTTCCCTGTTGATCTGTTTCGAGCTGTTCGGTTATGAGGGGATGCCGTATTTCCTGCTGACGATTGCCTTTAGTTACCTTTTTTCCGGGTACTTCGGCCTGTACAGTACACAGAAGATCATGTATTCTAAGTATAAGACCAGATTTATTGACAGAAAGGCGGAGTAATGAACATAGTGCTTTTATCCGGCGGCTCAGGCAAGCGCCTGTGGCCCCTTTCCAACGACACGCGCTCCAAACAGTTTATTAAGATATTCAAGACGAAAACGGGAGACTACGAGTCCATGGTACAGCGGGTGTATCGTCAGATCCTCGCGGTAGACACTTCCGCCACTGTCACGATCGCTACTTCCAGATCTCAGGTGTCCGCGATTCATAATCAGCTGGGCACGGATGTGGGTGTCAGTGTGGAACCTTGCAGGCGTGATACCTTTCCGGCTATCGCTCTGGCGGCGGCATATCTCCATGATGTGCAGGGCGTTTCGGAGGCGGAATCTGTAGTGGTCTGCCCGGTAGATCCTTATGTGGAGCAGGATTATTTTGAGGCGCTTAATGCCCTTGGAAAGCGTGCGGCGGACAGCGAGGCGAATCTGGTGCTCATGGGCATTGAACCCACCTATCCAAGCGCGAAGTACGGTTATATCATTCCTGAAGATAAAGAGACAGTCAGCCGGGTATCCCGATTTAAGGAAAAGCCGGACGAGGAGACGGCGAGAGATTATATAAGCAAGGGTGCTCTCTGGAACGGCGGCGTGTTTGCCTTCCGGCTGTCTTATGTGTTAAAGCGTGCCCATGAATTGATCGAGTTTCGGGACTATCAGGATCTTTATGAAAAATACGACACATTGGAAAAAATCAGCTTTGACTATGCCGTGGTGGAGCATGAGCCGTATATTGAGGTGATGCGTTTCAGCGGTATGTGGAAGGATATGGGAACCTGGAATACGCTGACGGAGGCGATGGAGAGTCCTAACATCGGCAAAGCGATCCTGAATGAGACCTGTGAAAATGTGCATGTGGTAAATGAGCTGGATGTGCCTGTACTGTGTATGGGATTGAAGGATATGGTGGTCTCTGCAAGCCCGGAGGGAATCCTTGTATCGGACAAAGCGCAGTCGAGTTACATTAAGCCATTTGTGGACGCTATCGACCAGCAGATCATGTTTGCGGAAAAATCCTGGGGAAGCTTTCGCGTGATAGATATCGAAGAGGGCAGTATGACCATCAAGGTTACTCTGAATGCGGGACATCGGATGAATTACCACAGCCACGAACTTCGTGATGAAGTCTGGACGGTGATCGAGGGAGAGGGCCGCACCATCATAGACGGTGTGGAGCGCAAAGTCAAGGCGGGGGATGTGGTCAGCATGGCCGCAGGTACGCCCCACACGATCATCGCTGATACCGCTCTGCAGGTGATCGAGGTGCAGCTGGGACAGGAGATCAGCGTGGGGGATAAGAAGAAGCTGGATTCCATCCCCTCTCAAACTGCCGAACACTAGATGTAGAGGGCGGAAGTCGAAATGTAGTACTTGCATTTAGGCGCTTTTCATATTATAATAAAAGGCGTTTCTTTTGCTTTTGATTATGCAAAGCGAATTTTATGTCAACTTTTTCTTGCTTTCGACTACTATATATAGTATGATGTAGTCAAATCGTACAATATCTTGAAAATAGATTAAAAGGGCATAAAGTTTTGTGTAGCATACAATAGACTGAGGACTTCGATGACGGGAATAAAGAGACCGCGTGATGATAAAGAAAGATTATTTTTAAAAAAAATAAAAACCGTAGGCATATCACTGATTGTTCTGATACTGCTTTTTGTATTTATCATCGGTGTAAGCCTTTTTTTATTGAGCATGGATAAATACCATGACTGCTATCAAAATTTTATAATAGATCATTACTTAAAAAGAAACAACTATTATGATGGTACAGCATGGCTTTCGGTGACAGCAACGTTGATTGGTGCGTTTGTTAGTGCAGTACCCGGATTTATATGTGGTATATTGGCTATGAAGCAGACGCATAGACTACATGAACTGGAGGCAAGATATCATCGCCCCGCGTTGGAAATAGAAAAAGTTGAACTTAGCTTTGCGCATCAGGATCGTGTCTACAGAGATGGCGAATATCACTTAGAGGGTTTTGACAGGGAACAACGTTATGGCGTAATTGAGGCCAAAAAGCAACCGTTTGCCTGGTATATGAATTTAAGAGCTGATCTGTCATTGAACAATGAGGTCGGCGTCCAACATATTAATATAACGTCCGTGACATTTTCTTTTCCTAATGCGGATACTAAGAAAGAATATAAACTTTCCTTATCAAAACTAAGTCCGAACAGTAACTCGGTCACAATAAGGTCTTTCAAGAGAACGATCAAGAAAGATCATGCAGTTTATATCCTCTCATACTGCTTGAATCCGTTTACTTTAAAACCTCCGGATGCAGAAAACGATTTTAATGAGAGCATCCGTAGTTTCGCCTTTTATAGTGAGGCACATGATCCAAGATTTTTGCAATTGGATTTATCAGCAACTATGAATATAAGTTACGATTATCTGGATCGAAAATCGGAGGAATGTTTGTTAAGAATAGCTTTTGAGGCAAATGCTAAAGATATTCTATCAGATACGGATGCTTCCGGCACAAATCCCAATATCATAAAAACTCAATCCGCTGACGGATACATTACTTACGAGGTTAGAGCATGAACAGAAAAACAATTATAAAAAAGAAAAGAATTTTATCACGTATTTCCCATAGTCAATATCGGGAATTACTCACTTTTGTGGAAGAATTTTATCTGGCGGATTACTCCTTAAAGATACTGGTTGCACGAAAGGGCTCCAATCTGTTCAGCGCGCTTATTGATTTGGTGCGGGAGGAAGATGGCGGAAGAGTTCAACAATTG
>CAMWMO010000344.1 GCA_947175305.1 uncultured Lachnospiraceae bacterium | reverse complement strand
ATTGATGATATTGTGCCAAAATTTGAGCCGAGAAGTGACAAGTCCCGGATCAGGAAATGTATGCACATTGCCGAGGGTATGGCGGCAGTAACAGCAGAGATCGGGGCGGGTTACGGTGCGGTGGCCCTTTGGGATATTTCTGCTGTGGATCGGAATGCCCTGTTAAAGTATTGCTACAGCCTGTCCATACGGGTGTACACGATGCCGAAGATTTCCGACGTGCTCATAAGAGGAGCGGATCAGCTGCATCTGTTTGATACGCCCATCTATCTGACCAGAGAATACTCGCTCAAAGTGGAACAGCGTGTGGCGAAGCGTCTGATCGATCTGATCTGTTCTGTGCTCCTATTGGTGATCGCGTCGCCCTTTATGCTGGTTACGGCGATAGCGATCAAAGTATATGACGGAGGACCGGTTTTTTATAAGCAGATACGCTGTACCCGGGACAGAAAGGAATTTTATATCCTGAAATTCAGGAGCATGAAGGTGGATGCGGAGAAGGATGGAGTGGCCAGGCTGGCGGCTAAGAATGATTCCCGCATCACGCCGGTGGGCAAGCTGATCCGTTCTACGCGGATCGACGAGCTTCCTCAGTTGTTTAATATTTTGCGGGGGGAGATGTCTTTCATCGGGCCCAGACCGGAGCGCCCGGAGATTATCGAACAGTATATGGAGGAGATGCCGGAGTTTGCTTTTCGTATGAAGGTGAAGGCGGGGCTTGCGGGGTATGCGCAGGTCTACGGGAAGTACAATACGACGCCCTACGATAAACTGAAACTGGATCTGACCTATATTGAACAGTATTCTGTGTGGCTGGATCTGAAACTGATGCTTTTGACGTTGAAGATCCTTATTAAGCCGGAGAGTACGGAAGGTGTGGACAGCAGCCAGACGACGGCGATGAAATAGGAAAGGCTTGGCTTATATGAGAGAGCGCAGTTACGCTGACGAGGGAATGGATGTAAAAAAATATATGCTCTGTCTGCTTGGACGGCTGCCATTGCTTTTGGCGGCGGCGGTCTGTGGCGCCCTGCTCGGCGCGCTCATCTATACGATCGTGCGCACGGTGCCGGAATCGGAGCGGGAGTATCAGGCTTTTGCGAAGGTGTATCTGGACTTTGCGGCGGATGAGACGGGAGAGGTCTATCAGGCTTACAACGGCTATACATGGAATGATCTGATGGCGGCGGATCCGATCATGGATCTGACACTTGCAGGTCTCTCCGCGGATTATACCAGAGAGGAAGCAGAGGAGGCCATGCAGGCGGAGATATTGTCTGATATCCGTCTTCTCACGTTGACAGTCACGACCCATTCTGTGGACCGCACGGATGAGATCCTTGCGGCGGCTGTGGAGGCTCTGGAGAGCTACGGGACACAGGCGAAGGAGTTCATCGGGATTAAGGCAGTCCGGGTAACGCAGGCGAAGCTTCTGGTGGCGGATGACCGGCTGATACAGGCGGTTTTGGTTGGTTTGTTTTTGTGTCTTTTCCTGACGTTTTTGGGTGTGTCGCTCTACTATGTCATGGATGATCGGATTCTGGTGGCGGGTGATGTCAAAAAAGTGACGGATGTGTCGTTTTTGGGCTATATTGTCGGGGGAGAAAATGCTGCGGACAATAATTCCGTGAACGGAATTTTCATCAAGGATTATGAGAAAAATCTCTCCTATTTACAGGATAAGCTGGGGAAGCTCCAGCTTTGCGATCTGGAGCCGGATAAGCCGTTTTCCGCGGAGAATTTTGAAAAGATGCGGAAGGCGAAGGGAGTGGTGCTTTCCGTTCCTTTCGGTAAAGTACATGCGGCCTTTTTATCCTATGTGATCGAGCAGCTGCACAGTCAGGACTGCGTGCTGTGCGGCGTGTCAATTCGGAATGGCGACGAGAAGTTTTTGCAAAAATATTATGGGGTTCGGGTGCGGAAATGAAAATGGAGGTTCTTGTCTCCGCGGTGGAAAAAGAACCTGCGGAGCTTATTTCGCAAATGAATATCAGTTCGGATGCGGTGGTGGTAAACCAGTGTGGCCGATATGCCTATGATGCGCTGCAAACGGCAGGGGGATCGGCGAAATGCTTTTCCATGCCGGAGCGCGGGGTGGGTCTTAGCCGCAACACGGCGCTTTTGCACGCATCGGGAGATGTAGTGCTTTTTTCGGATGAGGACATTACGCTTGCGCCGGATTACGAGGCACAGATCCGGCAGGCGTATGAATCGCTTCCCGATGCGGATATGATCCTGTTTAATGTAAAGGTGGCTCCCGCCCGCAGAACTTATTGGAACCGGGAGATCCGTCGGATCACATACCGCAACTACGGCAGATATCCGGCATATAGTATCTCGGCAAAGCTCGCTGCTCTGCGCCGGGCGAATGCACACTATTCCCTGCTTTTTGGAGGCGGGGCGAAATACAGTAACGGAGAGGACAGCCTTTTCTTGAGAGATTGTCTGAAGGCAGGGCTTCGCATTTATGCGCATACCGCTTGTATCGGCGAGGAACAGGAACGGGAGTCCACATGGTTCAGCGGCTATCACGAGAAGTTTTTCCGCGACAGGGGCGTGCTCTATCATCACCTTTACGGAAAGCTTGCATTGCCTCTTTCTCTGCGGTTTTTGTGGGTGCACAAAGAGACCATGTGCCGTGAGATACCGGTTGGGAAAGCGTTCCTTATCATGTGCGCGGGCGTGCGGGAAGGACGCGGTAAATGATCCTATACATCACGGTTGCCGCTGTCACGGCGCTTCTGGCGGGACTGGTGGACAACCATCCAACAAGACAACCTCATAGGCTTACAAGGCAGCAGCTGTGCAATCGGGTCTGTCTGCCTGCGATTTTTATGATCCTGTTTCTGCTCTCTGCCTGTCGGCTGAATGTGGGAAACGACTATGCGAAGTATGTGGAGTTTATGCACCTGGTCAACTGCAACGCCTATGTCCCCACAGAGATCGGATTTAATCTTCTGGTCAAGTTGATCTACGGGCTGTCGGGGTATGAAAATTTTTTGCTGGTATTTGCGGTCTATGCTTTTGTGACAGTATTCGTTTTTCTGCTGGCAATGTATGAGCAGAGTGATGAATTTCCGCTTACCTTTTTTCTCTTTATGACACTGGGGTATTATTTCCAGACCTTCAGTACGGTGCGCT
>CAMWMO010000343.1 GCA_947175305.1 uncultured Lachnospiraceae bacterium | reverse complement strand
GGGCGGCATCTTTGGCGAGGGGATCGACTTAAAGAATGACAGTCTGATCGGAGCGGTCATAGTAGGGACGGGGCTGCCACAGGTCTGCAACGAGAGGGAAATCCTGAAGAAATATTTTGACGGCTGGGGTGAGAACGGCTTTGACTATGCCTATCGGTATCCGGGCATGAATAAGGTGCTGCAGGCGGCGGGCCGGGTGATCCGCACCGTGGATGATTTCGGGATCGTGGCGCTGCTAGACGAGCGATTCTTAAGCCCCTCTTATCAGAGATTGTTTCCGAGAGAATGGAAGGATCGGGCGATCGTAACAGTTGACCAAATAGGTCGAAAGGTGGAACGCTTTTGGGACGAATGGCTCTAAAATATGTGCTTTTTCACGCTATCTGAACAAGTCAACAGAAAAACAGACGGCAAATCTGAAAAGAAAACAAGCTATGTGGATTGACTTTAATCGTCAAGAGACAAAATGGGATTGACCGGTCGGTGACAGAAGGTTACAGGATCGGTCAATTAATTTTGGGCAAATCGACATCACCTGCCAAAAAGATGTTAGAAAAAACCGAAAATGACAGACAGTTTGTCTTAAAGTGCGACGGAATACGACGGGAAGTGACGACGCTGTCAATGTGGATAACTTTGTGGAAATTGAGGATTTCTCGGCATTTTTGTGTTCTTTTTCAAAAAAATGAAAGCAAAAAATGTGGAAAAGTCGATAAACGGATTTTAGTTTATAAAAAGAGAAACCTGCTTGGTCAATTAACAGCAAGGGAGGATTTAGAGAAGCGGTTTGACGCAGAACAGCAAATAGTGGTATACTGATGCTTGGTAAACTACAACATATAGAGGCTGTACCGGAGGAGCGGCTGTCTGCTTCGGAACCGTCTCGGAATGGAGGAAGTTATGTGGGCATTTGAGAGCGTATTTTATCAGATATATCCGTTGGGGTTCTGCGGCGCGCCCTTTGAGAATGATGGCAGGCTGGAGCATCGGATCTTAAAGGTGAATGATTGGATCCCTCATATGAAGAAACTGGGAATAGATGCGGTTTATTTTTCCCCGGTGTTCGAGTCGGACACTCACGGGTACAATACGAGGGATTATCACACCATCGACTGCAGACTGGGTACCAATGAGGATTTTAAGGAGGTATGTAAGAATCTCCACGATAATGGGATCAAGGTAGTGCTGGACGGTGTGTTCAACCATGTGGGCAGAGGCTTCTGGGCTTTTCAGGATGTGTTGAAGAACCGGGAGAATTCTCCTTATTTAAGCTGGTTTAATATTAACCTGGGCGGGAATTCTAACTATAACGACGGCCTCTGGTATGAGGGCTGGGAGGGCAACTATGATCTGGTGAAGATCAATCTGCGCCACGGGGATGTGATCAACCACATTCTGGACAGTGTGAAGGGCTGGGTGGAAGAGTTCGATATCGATGGCCTGCGCCTGGATGTGGCTTACTGTCTGGATCACGATTTTGTGAGACGGCTCCGGGCGTTCACAGACGGCCTCAAGCCCGATTTCTATCTGCTGGGCGAGATGCTGCACGGCGATTATAATCAGATGGTCAATGACCAGATGCTGCACTCCGCCACAAACTATGAGTGCTATAAGGGACTCTTCTCCAGCTTTAACAGTATGAATCTGTTTGAAATCAACCATTCGCTGATCAGGCAGTTCGGACCGGATAACTGGTGTCTCTATCGAGGCAAACACATGTTGTCCTTTGTGGATAACCATGATGTGACCCGTATCGCCAGCAATCTGACCAATGAGAAGCACCTGCCCCTGATCTACGCGCTGTGCTTTGGCATGCCGGGCATTCCCTGTGTGTACTACGGCAGCGAGTGGGGAGCCAAGGCGAACAAGAGCGAGGGCGACCCGGCGTTACGCGCCTGCTTCGAGGCTCCGGAGTGGAATGAACTGAGCGACTGGATCAGTCATCTCGCTGAGGCAAAGAAAAACTCCAAGGCTTTGAACTACGGCGATTTCAGGTCTGTGGTGCTCACGAATAAGCAGTGTATCTTCGAGCGCAAGTGCGACGATGAGAGGGTTCTTGTGGCGGTCAATGCGGATGCAGAAAGCTACACCGCGCATTTTGATGCCGGCTGCGGCACGGCTGTGGATCTGATCACCGGCAAGCCTCACGATTTTGGCGGCGGAAGCGAGCTGCCTCCCTACAGCGCATATTTCTGGAAGATGGAAAGATAGGAGACTGTATGTGGAATAAACTGGAGAAACGCTATTGGATTCCAGGAGTGCTTTTGCTTTTGTGGATGGGTATTTTTGCATTCCTGAACGGGAACTGTCAGTCTTTCTGGGCAGATGAAATTGCATCCGTCGGCTTTATTCGGAATGGTCTCAGCCTGTCCGAGGTACTGAATACCTATTTATATGTGGAAAACAATCTGCCGCTCTATCCGTTGATTTTGTATATAGTGTACAGAGTCATGCCCTACGGGGAACAGTTTTTGCTGATTCCCTCTATTCTGTTCTGTATGGCGGGTATTGTTGTCCTGGCAATGACCACGGCCCGCCTGAAAGGGAAAAGAGCGGGCTTTCTGGCTCTTTGTCTGGGAGTATCCTCGGGAGTTTTGATCTGGCAGGCTGCCTGGGAGATTCGGTGCTATGGGCTGGCCTTTTTCCTTTCAGCCCTTGTACTGTACAGCTTTGTGATGAAATTTTTGCGGGGCAGTAAGAAAGATATGGTTTTGTGGAGCGTGTCGCTTGCGCTCTTTTTCTGGACACACTGGTTTGCCTTCATTCTGCTCGCATTTTACGGGCTGGTGGATCTGGCGCTGGTGATCGGCCGGAAAATATCCTGGAAACAGCTGATCTGCTGGGTGCCGGGATGTCTTTTGTATTTCCCATGGTTGTTTGCATCCCTGTACTACAAAAACAGCGGTCTGGAGGATTATTGGAGCCAGCCGCCCGGATTTAAGAATATGGCGTGGACGGTCCTGTTTTATCTGGACGGGAACCGTCTGCTGTGGTATCTGTGCCTGTTGACGGGAACAGGTCTTTTGGTTTTTGCGGTCACACGGCTGAGAAAACCCTCTTCAGAGGAGAAGACGGTAAGTCTGCTCAGAGCTTTTTGTGTGGCGGCGGTGTCATGGATGATCGGTCTTGTTTTTGTGTACAGCCGGTATCTGTA
>CAMWMO010000342.1 GCA_947175305.1 uncultured Lachnospiraceae bacterium | reverse complement strand
CTTTTATTTCAACGCCATAGGAATCAGCAGTTTTTTGAATATCCTCCTTTGTGATCTGCTCTTCCGAGGCGGGATAATGCAGGGCAAATCCTTTTGAATTCGTCAGATCAAACAGAGCGCTGCTGTCAGCATAGAGGGCTCCGTAATAGCCTGCAAAAATGCAGGAAAAGAGCAAGAGCACGATCACACACATGTTTCTGGTTGTTGATTTGGCAAAAAAGCGCATCATGCTGATGGAGACCATATTTTTATAAAATTTCTCCTTTTTCTTCCTAAGACGGTTCTGCGCAACAGTATTTAAAAGTACCAGATAAATGCCCGCCAGTGAAAAGAGAAAGAACAGATTTGTAATGGCGGGAAGCAGTTGATGAAAAATATTGGCTGATATGGAAGGAATGCCAAGCCCGCCGAAGATCCCCACAAATATGAATACGATACCGACTTTAAATGTCCACGGTTTGACTTCTTTTACCATTTCCGTTTTGTGCTGCGTCCTCAGAATTTCCATAATATCGGTACGCTTTACGAATTTCCGCCCGGAAATACCGAGAAACAGACAGAGGATCATGGCAAAAGCGATTCCCACGATAAAGCCGTCAAATCCAAACTGATATTCCATTTCACGGGTTGATACTAAAAATGTCTCAAATAATTTCCAGATAAGAAAAGAGGCGGGTATGCCGGCAAGCAGTCCCAATACCGCCGCAACGGCCGTGATAGATGCAAGCTCACCGAATAATACCTTTTTCAGCGCCTTTTTGCTTTCCCCAAGCGCCAGAAAAATGCCGTACTCGCGGCTTTTATAGCGGAAAAACAGTCCGGATGCATACATTGTAAAGATGAGGCAGCCGACGGCGGTAACTCCTAAAAGAAGGTTGGCTATCTTGCGTGTATCCCCGCCCTCTGCAAGAAAATTTTGCACGGTGGGTCCGTAATACATCAGGGAAAAGGATGTAATCAAAAGCACGGAAAGAAAAATACAGAATCCCAGTATACGGTTTTGCCCTTTGTTCTGCTTATGCAGTTTACGAAAAATCTGATTAAGCTTCATCGCTGTCTCCTCCTAACTCTCTTAATACATCCAACAGTTCATCCATAAATTCCCGTCTGCTCCCCTGTTTTGACAGTTCCTGATGGATCTGTCCGTCTTTGAGTACAATCACACGGTCGCAGAAGGATGCGGCGTAGCTGTCATGGGTTACCATAAAAATAGTGGCGTTCATCTGTGTTTTTGCCTGAAGGAAGGCGTCGATGACGGCCTTACAGGATTTACTGTCCAGATTGCCCGTAGGCTCATCGGCGAGGATGATATAAGGATGATTCATCAATGCGCGGGCTACCGCCGTCCGCTGCTTTTCTCCGCCGGATATTTCAGCCGGATACTTCTGCATGATCTTCTCGATCCCAAAGAGCGCGCAGAGGTTTTGAGCTGTGGCCTCCATCTGTGGAATCGGTTTCTCCGCGATGATCTGGGGCAGACAGATATTTTCAAATACGGTCAGCCCGTCTAACAGCATGAAATCCTGAAAAACAAATCCTAGATGATGATTGCGGAAGGCTGCCAGCTGCTCTTCCGAAAGATTGGTGATCTCTTTTTCGTTTAAGAGAATACTTCCTGAGTCATGAGGGATAAAACGGGAAATACAATTCAGCAAGGTGGTCTTTCCACTCCCGGAAGGCCCCATCACCGCAACAAATTCACCTTTTTGGATATGAAAAGAAATGTTTTTCAAAACAGGATAGGTAAGGGTTCCTGTTTGATAACTTTTTTGCAGATCAAAAACTTTTAACATGATGCTTTCTCCTTTTTTTGTTTGATTTAATAGATGATTACAGCCTGTTTTCTGCGTGTCGAAATCGCCTGTTCGTTGATAGGACCATTGTAAAAAAAGTGAGTGAATAAACACAGCGCCGCAAATGGTACGAATGGAATAGATTTTGGAAAGTTTGGAATAATCGCTTTGGAGCGAATAGACGAATTGGGAAATATATGATAGGGTAATCAAAGATGTGGAAGATTGAGGAGATAGTATATGAGAATCGGCATTTGTGATGATGAAAAAGTACTGCGCGCCTCACTGCGGAGAGTCATAGAACAGGAGGCGCAGCTGAACGGACTGAAATATAAAGTCAGTGAATACGGCTCCGGAGAAGAAATGTTAAAAGCATTGGAAAAAGATGCTCCTGAACTTTTGTTTTTGGATATTGAGATGGATGGCATAGACGGCATGGAGGCGGCGAGAGCAATCCGACAAACCCGCAAGGATACGGTGATCATTTTTGTGACGGCTTATCCGGATTTTGTATTTCAGGGATATGAGGTACATGCCTTTCATTATATATTAAAGCCCTACAAAGAAGAAAAGATAAAAGAAGTATTCCGTATGGCGTTAGAAGAACTGAACCTGCAGGCGGAGCAGTATTATGCGGTAGAACAGAAGTCAGGCACTCTGCGGCTTCGTTTAAAAGAAGTCCGTTACTTTCAGAGCGACCGCAAAAAGGTAATTGCGGAAACGACAGAGGGAAAGATAGAGTTTTACGGGAAGCTGAGCGATATAGAGACTTCCCTGCCGGAGTATTTTATCCGGATACACAATCGTTATCTGGTCAACCTGAATTATGTGACAAAAGTGGAGAGCAGCCAGTGTGTCTGCGCGGAAGAAATACTTCCCGTGAGCCGTGGCTGTAAAGAGAATCTTGCCGTGGCATTTGCCAAAAAGATGCTGCGTTGACAGGAGGAGATCATGGTACTTTTTCTTACCAATATATTCGGTTATGTGATCGGCTTTTCAGCGGGATATTTTTTTTATAAGCTTCTCGCAGGTTTTCTGCAGACAAGAAAATCGATCCTATCACGTCTGGTCGGCTGGTTTTTGCTGATGACAGCCTTAACGATGCCTGCCATGCCGAATGACCCGGTGAATATCACGATGACAATGCTTGTATTTCTGATCGGGCTCATAATGGCTTATGCCGAAAGCTGGATCGTTTGGATTTCCACAGCCCTTATTTTTTATCCGATCATGTTCGCGTATAATTATATGTGGTATGACTTTACCGGCAGAATTTTTTTCCGTTTCTTTGCAGGATACGGAGACAATGCCAATGAGATCTGTTCAACGCTGGCATATGCCTGCGTGCCGTTATTATGGTATTTTGTGTGGAGGCGGTAC
>CAMWMO010000341.1 GCA_947175305.1 uncultured Lachnospiraceae bacterium | reverse complement strand
GGCAGAGGAGCAGGCGGGAAACGAAGGGCAGACGGATGAAACGGAGCAGGCGGCAGGCACAGAGCAGACAGTAAGCGATACGGACACTCCGGAAAGCAGGAAAATGAGAGAGCTGTTTGGGGAGAATTGCATTGCGGAGCAGTGTTTTGAGGTGGAGTTAAGCGGATGTGAGGGAGAGGTTTGGTTTGTCTCCTTTGCACCCTCGGCGGATGAATCGGAGTTTCGTGCGCAGGTGATGCGGGACGGGGAAGTCCTTGCCGAAATCTCTCCCTATGTACCGGCGGGGGTATCGGGAAAATCATTTGCCAGTCTGGATGCCGTGTCTTTCTGGGATGTGAATTTTGACGGTCTGACGGATATCGTAATGATCGAGACCTATGGCGATCAGCAGTTTGTAGCCGTATATTATGGTGATTATTATCAATATTCTGATGGGAGTGAGTCCTGGAGCTTTTGGTGTAAAGAGGAGCTTTCCGACCGCATATCTGCTCAGGCAGAGAGGCCGTTGACTGTGTCTGGTATTCGCAGCATCCTTTCGGGAGGAAAAAAGAACGGGGAATTCAACAGCTATGCAGAAGCCTATGAGGCCGTCATCAGCTTGTCAGAAATGGAGCAGGGGGAAGCGCCTGACGAGGACTTTTTATATGATCTGATCTATGTGGATGAGGATGAGATCCCGGAGCTTGTCTCGGGGAAGAGAGGATACTATGTGAATCTGTATACCTATCAGGACGGGACCTTGTATACGTTGATGTATGACTGGGGATATGGCGCCATGGGGAACGTCGGATATGAGTATGCGCCCCGGGAAAACAGTTTGAGAAATTATAATGCGGATCAGGCCGGAGCCATCATGCACACCTATTATATGCGCATCAATGAGCAGCATACGATAGAGACGCCTGTGTGGATAGAAAGCTATAACTTTGATGACGCCAACGGAAACGGCTGGCTGGACGAAGAGGAAACCTATGGTGAAGGAGCGGAATATATCAATGGTGAAAAAGCATCGGAGGAAGAGATGGCGGATGTTTATGCCTTCTATGACATGGGAGAGTATCAGTATATAGAGGGCAGGATGACGGCGGAGGATGTGCGCCATGCACTGAAGTAAGGCGTTTTGGTAAAAATAATTTGAATATGCCTGCAGCATATTTTATAATGAAAAACGTAGTGTTTAAACGATACAGGATCGTTTAACCAGAAATCCATGAAAAGGGAAAAACAAACCGGAAAAGAGGAAAACATGAAAAAGACAATTATCACAGTGGTAGGTAAAGATACGGTGGGGATCATCGCCAGAGTGTGCACCTATCTGGCGGACAACCAGATCAATATTCTGGATATTTCCCAGACCATCGTGCAGGGCTTTTTTAACATGATGATGATCGTGGATATGAATCAGACGACAAAGGATTTCGGGCAGGTGGTAGATGAGCTTGCGAAACTGGGCGAGGAGATCGGTGTGGTCATCAAGTGTCAGAAAGAAGAAATCTTTGACCAGATGCACAGGATCTAGAGTTTGCGAGTCTAAGGAAGGATAAAAGCATGATAAATTTATTTGAAGTAGCAGAGACCAACGAGATGATCGCCAAGGAAAATCTGGACGTGCGGACCATCACCCTGGGAATTAGTCTCTTAGACTGTATTGACAGCGATCTTGCGAAGGTGAATGAGCGGGTCTATCAGAAGATCACCACCACGGCGAAGGATCTGGTAAAGACAGGGGAAGCCATCGAAAAAGAATTTGGCATACCCATCGTAAATAAAAGAATTTCCGTTACGCCGATGGCGTTGGTGGGCGGAGCGGCCTGTAAGAGTCCGGCGGATTTTGTGACACTGGCTAAGACTATGGACCGGGCGGCGGACGCTGTGGGGGTCAATCTGATCGGCGGTTACTCGGCTCTCGTTTCCAAAGGTATGACGAAGGCGGACGAGCTGCTGATCCGTTCGATTCCGGAAGCGCTGCACGCCACGCAGAGAGTCTGCAGCTCCGTGAATCTGGCTTCCACCAAGACGGGGATCAATATGGACGCCGTGCGCCTGATGGGTGATATCATCAAGGAGACGGCTCTGATCAGCAAGGATCAGGACAGCGCGGATTGTATGAAGCTTGTGGTGTTCTGTAATGCGCCGGACGATAATCCCTTTATGGCGGGCGCCTTTCACGGTGTGACGGAGGCGGAGGCTGTGATCAATGTGGGGGTCAGCGGACCGGGCGTGGTCAAGACTGCTTTACAGAGAGTGCGGGGCGAGAACTTTGAGGTGCTCTGCGAGACCATCAAGAAGACCGCTTTCAAGGTGACCAGAGTGGGCCAGCTGGTTGCGCAGGAGGCGTCCCGCATGCTGGGGATCCCTTTTGGCATCGTGGATCTGTCTCTGGCACCCACACCGGCCATCGGTGACAGTGTGGCGGATATTTTATGTGAGATCGGATTGGAGTATGCGGGCGCGCCGGGCACTACGGCGGCGCTGGCACTGCTGAACGATCAGGTGAAAAAGGGCGGTGTGATGGCGTCCTCCTATGTGGGGGGATTGAGCGGGGCGTTTATTCCGGTCAGCGAGGATCAGGGTATGATCGACGCTGTGACAGCAGGGGCGCTCACTTTGGAGAAGCTGGAGGCCATGACCTGTGTCTGCTCGGTGGGGCTTGATATGATCGCCATTCCGGGCGATACGCCCAATGAGACCATCGCGGGAATCATTGCGGACGAGATGGCCATCGGTATGGTGAATCAGAAGACTACGGCGGTACGCTTGATCCCGGCTATCGGCAAGAGCGTGGGAGAGAAGGTGGAGTTCGGCGGGCTCTTCGGCTACGCGCCGGTGATGCCGGTGAACGGCTTTTCCTGCGAGGCTTTTGTGAATCGGGGCGGCAGGATCCCTGCGCCGATCCATAGCTTTAAAAATTAGCGATGGTTGACAGGGTCTGTCCTGAAAGACTATAATAAAGGTGTTTTGAGAAACAATATCTATCAATACATAATGAGGGAGGTCTTTCCATGAAGAAATTATCTGTAAAGAGCGTCGTTGCGATCGGTATCGGCGCAGCACTGTTTTTTGTTCTGGGCAAGGTGGCGATCCCGTCTCCTGTGCCGAATACGAACATCAGCTTACAGTATGCGGTGCAGGCGGTGTTTGCTACACTGTTTGGTCCCATCGCAGGTGTCGTG
>CAMWMO010000340.1 GCA_947175305.1 uncultured Lachnospiraceae bacterium | reverse complement strand
CACCGATATCCGCGCCTGCTACGAAGGATTTCTCGCCTGCGCCTGTCAGGATCAGACATCTCACCTCATTCAGATCCACGCCGTCAAGAGTCGCATTCAGCTCATCCAATACCGTAGAGTTCAAAGCGTTTAACGCCTTTTCTCTGTTGATCGTGATGACGCCGACCTGTCCCTTTACTTCATATAATACAAATTCCATGATAGTCTCCTTTTTCTAATATATATTAGTCTCTCTCGACAATGGTTGCGCAGCCCATACCGCCACCGATACACAGTGTAGCAAGACCCTTCTTCGCACCCTTTGCCTCCATCTCGTGAAGCAGGGTTACCAGAATACGTGCTCCGGAAGCGCCTACCGGGTGGCCCAGTGCGATAGCGCCGCCGTTCGGGTTAAGCTGCTTATCTACGTCGATGCCAAGCTCCTTACCAACTGCCACGGACTGTGCCGCAAACGCCTCGTTTGCCTCGATGATGTCGAAGTCCTCAATCTTATAGCCGGCCTTCGCCATAACCTTCTTCGTAGCGGGAACAGGGCCGATACCCATAACCTCGGGTCTGCATCCTGCAAGTCCGCCTGCCACAAAGGTTGCCATGGGCTTCACGCCCAGCTCTTTTGCCTTCTCCTCGCTCATCACAACGATCGCCGCTGCGCCGTCATTGATGCCGGAAGCATTACCTGCGGTCACAAATCCGTCAGGATTGATGGGACGGAGTTTCTGCAGTCCCTCGATGGTAGATCCCGGTCTCGGGCCCTCATCCACCTTAAACTCAACCATCTCTTTTTTCTTCTTCACCATAACGGGAACGATCTCTTTGTCGAAAGCGCCGCTCTTCTGTGCAGCCTCTGCCTTTAACTGGCTCTTTAACGCAAACTCATCCAGCTCTTCGCGGGTAAGTCCCCACTCTCTGCAGATGTTGTCCGCAGTCATGATCATATGATAATTATTGAAAGCATCCCAGAGGGCATCATTTACCATCGTATCAACCAGAGTGCCGTTGTTCATTCTGTAGCCGTAACGACCCTGCATTACAGCGTAAGGAGCCATGGACATATTCTCCATACCGCCTGCAACCACGATATCCGCATCTCCTGCCTGAATCATCTGTGCAGCCATATTCACGCAGTTTAAGCCGGAACCGCAGACCACGTTGATGGTAACTGCCGGAACCTCATTGGGAAGTCCTGCTTTGATGGAAGCCTGGCGAGCCACGTTCTGGCCCTGTCCCGCCTGAATAACACAACCCATGTACACCTGATCAACCTTATCGGGCGCTACCCCTGCTCTGTTAAGCGCCTCCTTGATAACGATTGCTCCCAGCTCTGCTGCCGGTGTAGTGCTCAAGCCCCCGCCCATAGTACCGATCGCCGTACGGCAGGCACCTGCCAAAACAACTTTTTTTGCCATCTTCTTCTCCTCCATATTTGTATTATTTTTACTAAAAGCCCCTTACTACAAGGCTTGTAACCGATTGTTATTTTTTTGTCATTGTCCGCCGTTCTTATTGTATCATAGCGTTTCTTTTTTTGCAATCTAACATGCCCTGCTTTTATACCTCAAACTTGTCCATCAATTCCACCATTGTCTCCACCTGAGATTTCTGCTCCGTACTGACGGCGGCAGTCTCCTCCGATGTGGCAGAATTGTTATCGACAGCAGCAGAAACCTGGGATACATTTTCGTTCAGCTCCTGCATGCGCTGTGTATCATTCTTCAGGATCTGCTCTATCTGTCCCATTTTTTCCGTGGCCTGTCTGGTATCGACCATTACCTCATTCATGTTGGCCTCTGTTTCTTCCGCGATCAGAATGCTCTTGTTCATTACCGAAACCGTCGTCTCGATCAGCTCCGTTGTTCTGCCGGCAGCCTTCGCCGATTCACTCGCCAGGTTTTTCACCTGCTCCGCCACGACGGCAAACCCTTTTCCTGCCTCGCCCGCGCTTGCCGCTTCGATCGCCGCATTCAGCGACAGAAGATTCGTCTGGGATGCGATATCCTCTATCGCCCCGATGATCGTCCCGATCTGTTCCGAGCATTTGCCGATCTCCTGAATCGAGGCTTTTAATTCCTGCAGCTTCTCATTGCCTTTTTCCATTGTCATACCCGCTGCCGAAGCTATTCTTGCAGACTCTTCCGCCTCACGCGCGTTTTCTTCCATACTCTTTGTCATAGCATCAAAGGAAGTCGTAAGTTCAGCTACCTTCATCGCCTGCAGCGTGCAGTTTTCAGCCAGATCCTGTGCAGCATACGCCAACTGCTCCGAGCCGCTGTCGATCTGTCCGGAGACAGTGCGGATCGTTTTGATCGTTTCCCGCATCTTTTCCCCGATCTGCACAAAAGATTCTTTGATCGTTACAAATTCACCTACATATTCCTGCTCTATCTCGATCTGGTAATTTCCATTTCCCATCTTCTCCAGCGTCTGGGTGATCTCATTTATCATGCCAAGCAGATTTTTCTTCATAAAAGCGATGGCGGAAACCATCCTTCCGACTTCGCTCTCATCCTCCTCCATGTCAAGCTCCACGTGGAATTCACCGCCCGCAAGCACAGTCATCTGATCTGAAACCTTCAGAATCGGCTCTAAAAGCTCTTCTTCTGAAAATTTTATTGTTTTGATAAGTTCCCTCACAACATACAGGAAAGACAGTGCAAACAGTACCTCAAAAATATACTGCATGACTTTCAGTCCCATCTGACGTTTATCCTTCCTGTTTAAGATGGCAAGGATCGTCTCATCCGTCTGTTGACTGATCTGATCCACCGAATTTCCGTATTCCGCGCTGAACACACACGCCTGTGCGGCTTCCAGATCACCCGCCTGCACATATGCGATCGCCTCCTCCTCGAGAGGAACAAGCTGATCCGACATGGATGCAATCTGGTTCAGGCTTGTCCACTCATCCTCCTTGAGATCACAGTGCTCCAAAGATTCGACTGCCTGTTCCCTGTTTTGATCCTCATTCAATTCTTTCATATAGCCGTCATAATATTTCTGTTCGCCCGTGACCGCATAAGATTGTATATTATAGGTCAGTGTCTTGGACGCGATCCGATACTGATTCAGCGCCACAGTCGTGTTGATCTGAGCCGTTCGTATGCTCGACCAGTCTCTTATAAACATATACGCGCCCACGAGACAAGAGGCAAGCTCGTATGCCGTCTTGTGCGTTGA
>CAMWMO010000339.1 GCA_947175305.1 uncultured Lachnospiraceae bacterium | reverse complement strand
TCGCCAGATCTTTCTCTGACAATCTTGCCGTACTGTTGATCTGCGTCAGAATACTGGTATCCGCTCTGGTTCCGGATTCCTTCAAGTCATTTAACATATTGTTATACTGTGCCACAAAGCCCTTGATATCCGACACGATCTGCTCTGTACTGCCGCTCTCTCTCGCCTTGTCATAGACAGAGTTCTTATCGGAACTCTTTAAAGCATCCGCATACTCCGTTACCTGATTGGCATGATATTGCATATCATAGTAAAATTTCTGTGACTTGGCGGTGGAAGTGACAAAATTCCTTGCAGTCAGAGCGCTGGTTTGGGAGGTGTTTTTATTTCCCAGAAGACTTGCCAGTCTGGTCGCGCGGCTGTTTGCACTGCTGCGGTTTAAAGCACTCTGTATCAGCGATGCCTGCTCGTTTTTACTGTTCTTTCTGTTTCTGGGATTTACCATGCCACTTCTGTAGTTTCTTGTAATTCTCATACCGATACCTCTTTTTCGTCTGTCTTTTTAGTCTTATATTTCTTCGTCCACCTCAATGCCCTTGATATCCGCCTCAATTAGCTTCATCTTCTGCAGCATATCCTTGATCTCCGCCTTCACCGCAGAGCTTGTGCCTGCCACATCCATTCCGCCTTCCGCCATATCCTTCATGAGCTGTGCTTCTTCTCTGGCGTCTCTTTCCTGCTCTTTCTGCGCCTCCTCCGCCTCGTGGGTATGCTCCTGTGCGGCATCCACGCGAGCCTCGATCAGCTCCTTCTGTTTCTCTATCTTCTCCCGCTTTTCTTCCTGCTCTTCCTTCTCCTCGGCCTTCTTCTCTGCCTCTTCTCTCTGCTCCTCGTAGGTCTCATCCACGTGATCCTTGGCTTCATCCACTAAAAGACCCACGATCTCCTCACTGGCCTGCTCCATGACCTTATCTGCTTTCTCTTGCGCATCCACCATTTTGTGGAATTTTAACCGCTCAATCTTCATATCTGTGAGGGAGGTCTGGAGTTCCTGTATATAATTCTGCGTACTCGCATCCCTTCTCTGATAGATAGACCGCTCTTCATTGATCTCCAGACAATTCCGCTGATATTCCGTCAAAGATTTCCCCAACTCGTCCAGTCTTGCCTGATCGTCCTCCGTAAACTTAGAAGGCTCCGTAGCTAACGTCTTCTGTCTAAGCAATGCCAGATACTCCCTCTGTGGTCCCAGTTCGGCCAGCCTTGCTTCCTCATCCTCCGTGAGAGACTCATGGTTCCCTGCCTTCATAAGCAGTTCCAGATCCTTCTGCTCCTGCGAATCTGCCTCCACACCGTACTGCCGGCGTAGATTCTCTAATCTCTCCGTGTTCTTCCGCGCAAGCTCCTGATTAGCATCTGACTCATCCATCAGCTCCCTGAGCTTCGCACGGATATCCTCCTGGCTCTGGTCCAGCTTGCGGTCACCCGCCCAGGCATTCTGCACGAACTTCATGGCCTTCCTCTGCGCCTGCTGTTTGCGCAGCTCGATCGGATCCTTGTTTATGGGCAGATTCCCCGCAAAAATGGTATTCTTCCTTTTCACCGCTTCCTTGCGCGCGCCTTTCGCCGCTTTCTCCTGCGTCTGCAGACTTGTATTGATCGTTTGATTCTCGTTATTTCCTATCTTAACCTGCATCCTATGTCCCTCCGTCCCATGACAGTATCATGCCGTTGCAATTTCTATAATTAATATCGGACTCTTCTCCCCTTTTCTTAATGCAGGCGTCGCTTTATTCACGACATGATTTCATCCGTTCATGACAGCCGGTCCCTGTATGACATATCACACTGCATACAGATATTGTCTGCACCACATGCCTTCTGAAAACAGACTGCATCAGCAAACTCGCACCATATCCTTTGTAATCTCACGCAGGGTCCCTGCCCCGCACATTTCCATAGTATCCCGGAGCTCTCCCGCCAGCTTTTCTATGTAAAGGCCAACGCCCTCGGCACCGCCTCCATAGAGCGCCGTCACAAAAGGTCTGCATATCAACACGCCGTCGGCTCCCATAGCAAGGGCCTTAAAAATATCCGTACCGCTCCGGATGCCGCCGTCCACCAGAATCTTCATATCGCTGCCCTGCAGAGCGTCTGCAATTTCCGTAAGCACCTCCGCCGTCGCCGGGCACTGATCCAGCACACGACCGCCGTGATTGCTGACAACGATCGCCGCCGCGCCCGCTTCCTTGGCTTTCAATGCGCCTTTTACCGTCATAATTCCCTTTACAATAAATGGCACTTCTGCCATCTGTACAATCTCTTTCAACTGTTCCACACTCTTGCTGCCTGCAGGCGGCGTCATATTTTTCAGAAAAGGCAGTCCCGCCGCATCCACATCCATCGCCAGTGCAAAACAGCCAGCATCCTTACAGAGTGTCATCTTCTCCCGAATCGTTTCCATATTCCAAGGTTTGATCGTTGGGATACCCTGCCCATCTACCTGCGCCAGAGCCTGCGCCGCCTGTCTGACCACATCCGGATTGATGCCGTCCCCGGTAAATGCCGCTATCCCGTTGTCCCTGCAGGCTTTCAGCATGATATCATTGTAGGACAGATCATCATACTTATCACTGTAATGCTGACTGACCGCCCCTACCGGTCCCGCAAAAAAAGGATAACGGAAAGTTCTGCCAAACAGCTCCAGAGAAGTGTCCGGCGTTTTCTGCTCGCACAGCGTATCCATATTGACCCGGATCTCCTGCCATTTGGCATAGTTTCTGGCCGCCGTGTCCCCGGTTCCCTTGGCTCCCGGTCCGGGGATCTGGTTCCTGCAGGCGATCCCATTGCAGACCGGACAGGCCTTACAGTATGTACCGATATTTTCTTTCGCTTTTTCCAACAATTCCTGATAAGTCATTTTACACCATCCCTTCCTTTTGCAGATACGCAAGCAGCGCCTCGCATCCCTCCACGATGTCTTCATAAGTAAGATCAAAATTCCCGGTGTACCAGGGATCTGCTATATCCCGGGAATGAGCGCCAAAGTCAAGAAGCTTGTACACCTTATGCTCCGGATCACTCCCCAGAATCCTTAACATATTCCGGATATTCATGCCGTCCATGCCGATGATAAAGTCATAGTTTTTATAGTCCGCTTTTGTCATCTGCACCGCACGATGGGGCACCACAGGAATGCCTACGGAACGCAGTTTATTCACCGTACCGTAGTGCGG
>CAMWMO010000338.1 GCA_947175305.1 uncultured Lachnospiraceae bacterium | reverse complement strand
TCTGCTGGGAAAGACGGTGGACGAGGCGCTCTCAGAGCTTGACAAATATCTGGACGACGCTTATCTGGCGCATCTGCCCAGCGTCCGTATCGTACACGGCAAGGGAACGGGCGCACTGCGAAGCGCCGTACAGAATTATCTGAAAAAAAACCGGGTCATCAAGAGCTTCCGTCTGGGCGAGCTGGGTGAAGGCGACGCCGGGGTTACAATAGCGGAATTCAAGTAGGAGGATCATATGGTAAACAAACAGAAAATTTTAATTGTGGACGACGACAATAACATCGCGGAGTTGATCTCTCTCTATTTAACGAAAGAATGCTTTGAGACGATGATCGTCAACGACGGGGAATCGGCGCTGACGGCAGTGGACACTTTTGAGCCTAATCTGATGCTTCTGGATCTGATGCTTCCCGGCATCGACGGCTATCAGGTCTGCCGTGAAGTCCGCTCCAAATCCACTCTCCCCATCATCATGCTCTCCGCCAAGGGCGAGGTCTTTGATAAGGTGCTTGGGCTGGAGCTGGGCGCCGACGACTATATGGAAAAACCTTTCGATTCCAAGGAACTTGTTGCCCGTGTCAAGGCAGTTCTGCGCCGCTATAAGCCGGTGGTTGCAGAGCTGAAAAATACCGATGTGAAGAGCGTGGAGTATCCGGATCTGATCATCAATCAGACCAACTACTCCGTCATCTATATGGGAAAGACCATCGAAATGCCCCCCAAAGAACTGGAACTTCTCTATTTCCTGGCATCCTCGCCCAACCACGTTTTCTCCAGAGAGCAGCTTTTAGACCAGATTTGGGGTTATGAGTATATCGGCGACAGCCGCACGGTGGATGTCCATGTCAAACGGCTTCGCGAAAAAATTAACGATCATGAGAGCTGGCGGATCGCCACCATCTGGGGTGTCGGCTATAAATTTGAATACAAGGGCAATTAAGTATGAGAAAAACACTTTACCTTAAGTTAATACTCGCCTATATTATTTTTGGCCTGTTCGGCTTTTTGGTAGTGGCTACCTTTGTGTCTGACATGACCTCTAACCATCTGACCAAGGAAAAGGCAGACGCCCTTTACCGAGAGGCGACACTGATCGCCAATACCTACGCCACTGACCTCTACAATACCGAGGCTTCCCTGGAGACGGTCAAAGCGCAGCTTGACGCTCTTGACACCTACTTCAATGCCACGATCTGGATCATCAATCCCTCAGGGCGTATGATACTGGATTCCTCCGCTCCCGTGGATGTGGAAAATGAAGTCGTTGTAGAAAATTTTGATCCCACCATCACTGCCGGTTCCTACTACACCGTAGGCGACTTTTTCCAGACCTTTGATCAGGAAATGCTGAGTGTCTTTGCCCCCATCACCTCCGATTATAAGGTGAAGGGGTATGTAGTGATTCACGCTTCCCTGAATAGCATACAGGCTGAGACCAATCGGCTGTTAAACATTTCTTATATCATGCTGCTGATTCTCTTTCTCCTGTCCCTTATCATCCTGATCTTTTTTACAGAGATCGTTTATATTCCTCTGCGCAAGATCACGGAAGCGACAGAGCAGTACGCCAGCGGCAATATGCACTATGAATTCAGCGTGGAGAGCGAGGATGAGATGGGCTATCTGGCGGCGATCTTATCCTATATGGCCAGCGAGATTGCCCGCTCGGAGGATGACCAGAAGAAGTTTGTAGCCAATGTCTCCCACGATTTCCGCTCCCCTCTGACCTCTATCAAGGGTTATTTAAAAGCGATGATCGACGGCACGATCCCCTCCGAACAGTACGAGAAGTATCTCACCATCGTCTTAAACGAAACAGAGCGTCTGACGAAGCTGACAAACAGCCTCCTGACCCTCAACAATCTGAACACCAAGGGTATCATGTTAAATAAAACAGATTTTGAGATCAATGCCGTTATCCGCAATGTAGCCGCTTCCTTTGAGGGCACGTGCCGACAAAAAACGATCGGCATCGAGCTGGTGCTCACAGGCGATGAAATGTATGTGGTCGCGGACATGGATAAGATCCAGCAGGTACTCTACAACCTTCTGGATAACGCCATCAAATTCAGCCACCACGATTCTCTCATTAAGATCGAGACGACCGAAAAGCATAATAAAATTTTTATCAGTGTGAAAGATACCGGAATCGGCATTCCGAAAGATGACTTAAAGCTCATCTGGGACCGCTTTTACAAATCCGATCTGTCAAGAGGAAAGGATAAGAAAGGCACGGGCCTCGGACTCTCCATCACCAAAGAGATCATACAGGCGCACGGGGAAAATATCAATGTGATAAGCACAGAGGGTGTAGGAACAGAGTTTATCTTCTCCCTTTCCAAGTCAGATATAGAAGACGATGACTGATTTAGTCAATCATTCTCCCAGCTCAACCGATGCAGTTCCCCCTGAAGCTGCATCCCCGCAAAACCATTTTGTCTGAGAGCCTCGTATAACACGATCGCCACAGCATTGGAGAGATTTAAGGAGCGTATCTCGTCGAGCATCGGAATTCGGATACAGCTCTCCTCGTTTTCCACCAAGAGCTCCTCGGGAATCCCAGCGCTCTCCTTGCCAAACATGATATAATCATCCTGTCCGAAAGCCGCCTCTGTATAGAGGCGTTTCGCTTTTGTTGTGGCATACCAGATCTTCGCACCCGGATGCCTGTCCTGAAATTCCTGAAAATTCATATAGCGGGTCACATCCAGATGCTCCCAGTAATCCATCCCCGCCCGCTTGATGGACTTTTCATCCAGTCGAAAGCCCAGCGGCTCAATCAAATGGAGCGCCGTACCTGTGGCTACACAGGTACGGCCGATATTTCCCGTATTTGCCGGAATCTCCGGCTGATGTAATATGATATGCACAATTACCTCTCCATCTACTGATGCTGTTCTTTTCGCAGTCTCTCCACAAAATCTGCCAGTCTGCCGATGGCTACCTTCAGATTCTCTAAAGAATACGCATAGGAGATCCGCAAAAATCCCTCTCCACAGTCTCCGAAAGCGGTTCCCGGCACTACTGCCACCTTCTCCTCCTGCAAAAACCGCTCCGCAAACTCTTCGCTGGTCATGCCGAACTCCTTGATACAGGGGAAGACATAGAAAGCGCCAAAGGGCTCGAAGCAGGAAAGGCCCATCTCCTTAAAGGCGTGCATCAGGTAACGCCTGCGCTGGTTATAGGC
>CAMWMO010000337.1 GCA_947175305.1 uncultured Lachnospiraceae bacterium | reverse complement strand
CCGCTAAACAAGATATACAGAAACATACTCTGCTCCTATTGTCCTGTTGCAAAGGAGATCCCTAACATTCTGACAGCAAACCCGATATATAAAGAGACTATGACTCGTTACGATATCAAACAGTCACAAAAGATCCATCATTTTGACAACCTGTTCCAGAAGCTCAAGAACACCGGAATCCCTATTCCGCAGGAGCTTCAGGATCAGCGAACCTATTTGGAGATGTAACCAGCATTCGCTAATATAGTGTTATTCTTCTGTAATATAATTATAGACGATAGCGGGAAAACTCGGTATATTGAATACAGGCTTGATCTCGGAAGTCAAGCTGGTAAAAGCAATTCCGAAAAATTCCCCTTTTACACAAGTAAAACCCCGAAGGCCGAACCTTCGGGGTTTTGCTTTTTATATGTTAATCCTTAAAATCATTTTTTAGCGTCTGCAGAAGGCTTCACCAGGAAGAGACTGCACAGCAGAGCGATAACATAGAGTACGATCGTAAAATACAGCACATTCTGATAGCCCACCGGATTGATCGACCCACCATGGCCATCATCGATAAAGCTTCCCGTATTGCTCACGATCAAGGTCGCGATCTGATTGCCTGTAAGTCCTGCAAACGCCCATGCTGAGAGCGTGATACCGTGGATCGCACTGATGCTGCCCATGCCATAGTGATCGGAAAGCAGAGTCGGTACATTGGAGAAGCCGCCGCCGTATCCCGCATTTACCATGAAGAGCAGGCAAAGCACCAAAATCATTAGCAGCGTATTACCCTCGCCGTTCTTAATACCGCCTGTGAGCATCACCAATCCCGTAAATGCAATAGAGAGAATAAAGATCAGCTTGTAGACCGTATTTCTGTCCTTCATATGATCTGCCCAGGCGGAGAAGCCCAGACGACCGCCCGCGTTAAAGATTGCAGTCACAGTGGAGATCACACCCACCACGCCGGCAAGGCCGATACACTTCACGATCATCTTCTCCTGAGAGATCAGTGCCAGACCGCAGGTGATATTAATATAAAACATAAGCCAGATTCCGATATAGTTGGTGATCGGACGGGTCTTAATAGTAGCCATGATACCCTGTCCTTTCTCTTTCTTCTGAGGCTCATGCCATCCCTCCGGTTTCGCCAGAAGGAGATGACCCACAAACATCATGACAAAGTAAACCGCCGCCAGAATGAAGAACATCTTATAGATACCGCCCTCACCCAGATTCGCCAGAAGCGCCTGCATGATAGGGCTCGCAATAGCCTTCGCCCCACCGAAGCCCGCTACGGCAAGACCCGTTGCAAGACCCTTCTTATCCTCAAACCACAGCATCAGAGTTTTTACGGGAGATAAATACCCGGTTCCCAGACCGATACCCATGATAAAGCCGTAGCAGATATAAATACCTACCAGAGAGAGCACGCTTCCCGGATGGCTGCCGCCATAGTAGATAAAGAAACCTGTGCCCGCCATACCAAGAGCAAAGGTGATCGTGGCGATCAGGGACGACTTGTGGATATCCTTCTCCACCACGTTACCCAGAAATGCCGCCGACATTCCTAAGAAGAAGATCGCAAAGCTGAAAGCCCATTCGGTAGCAGCCTTGGAAAATCCTATGTAGTCAGCGATCTCCTGACTGAAAATAGACCAGCAGTACACCGTGCCGATACTAAAGTGTAGGAGCAGAGCCGGGCTCGCGGCACGCACCCATGTGTTGTGACAGTTTTTCATACCCATTTTCCTTTCGTTTTAGATAGATTGAAAAAGCGCAAATGCCAATTCCTTTCTATATTCTACTCTGAAAGCCCCAAAATTTCAAGCCACATTCCCGTCACTGTGTCTTCGGTTGATAATCCCGGATCACGGCAAGCGCCGGCAGGGCATTGCCCTCATAGTCAAACAGTGCTTGATTGGCCCACTCATTACCGCCGGGTCCCTTTTCTTCTATATAGGTTAATGCCGCCTCATTCGCCCAGCCCGATCCCGGCACAGGGATCCAGGCCGGCTCCCAGTAGAAAAAGCCTCTGCCCTTGCCGTCCGGTATCTGATCGATCACCGCAAACACCGCTTTCATGAAATCCGCCTGTCCCTCCTTGCTCATGGGAAAAGAAATCTTTTCCACGAGCTCCGGCTTCGTGGCATAACCCTTGCGCTCCTCAGGCGCCAACTTCTCATATCTCCCATAGTCCTCCATAGTGAATCCCATGGATACCTCCGCAATGACCAGCTCCTTGCCGTAACGGACTGCCAGATCGTTCATATTGTTTTGCAGCTCCTCCAGATTCCCGTGCCAGAAGGGATAATAGGACAGGCCGATGATCTGGAAATCGTCCTCGCCCCGCTCCAGATAGTGGTCAAACCAATCCCGGTACAGCGCGTTATTGCCGCCGTTATCCAGATGGAGCATAATAGGCATATCTGCATCCACTTCCCGCACACCACGGATCCCCGCCCGCACAAAGCGCGCCAACCCATCGTAATTACCATATTCCGGGAGCTGTCCCAACGGCCAGAGCATACCATGTGACAGCTCATTCCCCACCTGGATCAGATCCGGGTAAGCATCCGCCTCGCGCATGGCGAGCAGAGTTTCCTTCGTAAAATTGTAGACCGATTCAGTCAATTCCGCTTCGTTCATCCCGCGCCATGCCTTGGGCACGCGCTGTTTTCCGGGATCCGCCCAGAAATCGCTGTAATGCACATCCAGAAGGATCTCCATGCCATGCTCTTTCGCACGCTTCGCCAGTTCTATGGTCGTGTCCAGATCATTGGTGCCCGCCCCGTAGGGTGTGCCGTCCTCCCCGTAAGGATCGTTCCACAGACGCAGACGCACCGCATTCGTGCCATAGCTTTTTAAGATATCGAATACATCCTTTTCAACGCCCTGATCGTAAAATCTGCCGCCCAAACTTTCCACTTCCTTGATCGTGGATAAATCCATGCCTTTGTAAAATTTCATCCTGTTCACCTTTCCCAGACCGGAAGAATGCCCGCTTATGGCGGGCATTCCTCATCTTAGATTCGTCTGCATCAATCGAAATCAAACTTTGTGTAACGCTTCATCGCCGCCTTGTAACGGAAACGCACCAGCTCATTCTTCTCCAGCACGTCCTCCTCCGTCCCCACATACTGACAACGGATGCAGTGATACTCCTTTTTATCCTTATCATAAAACATGTCGATATCCAGATC
>CAMWMO010000336.1 GCA_947175305.1 uncultured Lachnospiraceae bacterium | reverse complement strand
AGACTGCTGGTATTACACCGGGAGACCGGAGCGGTGGAGCATCATACATTTAAAGAAATCACACAATTTTTAAGGCCAGGCGATTGTCTGGTCTTAAATAACACAAAGGTATTGCCGGCAAGGCTTCTCGGAACGAAAGAAGATACCGGTGCGGCCATCGAGGTGCTGCTTTTAAAGAGAAGAGAGAAGGATGTCTGGGAAACCCTGGTGAAACCGGGGAAAAAGGCAAGACCCGGCACAAGACTCACCTTCGGGGACGGCAGCCTGCGGGCGGAGGTTCTGGAAGTGGTGGAAGAAGGCAACCGCCTGATCCGTTTCTTTTATGAGGGAATCTTCGAGGAGGTGCTGGATCGGCTGGGAGAGATGCCACTGCCGCCTTATATCACGCATAAATTGGAGGATAAAAACCGCTACCAGACTGTGTACGCCAAGTACGAGGGCTCGGCGGCGGCGCCTACGGCGGGACTGCATTTTACAGAGGAACTCTTGCAGGAAATCAAGGAGATGGGCGTGGAAATTGCCTTTGTGACGCTTCATGTAGGGCTTGGTACTTTCCGTCCGGTGAAGGTGGAGGATCTGTCGGCGCATCATATGCATTCGGAGTATTATGAAGTGACACAGGAGACGGCAGAGACGATAAACCGCACGAAAGAAAAAGGCGGGAGAGTCATCTGCGTGGGCACCACAAGCTGCCGGACTATAGAGAGTGCGGCGAAAGATGATGGCAAAGTGCAGGCTGGCTGCGGCAATACGGAAATCTTTATCTATCCGGGATATCGTTTTAAGGTGTTGGACTGCCTGATCACGAATTTTCATCTGCCGGAATCTACCCTGGTGATGCTGGTCTCTGCGCTGGCAGGGCGTGAAAATGTGCTGGCGGCATATCAGGAGGCGATTGAGGAACGGTATCGGTTTTTTAGCTTTGGGGATGCGATGCTGATAGTGGACAACTGATTACCATTATAATATTTCGGCAAATTGTTGTTGATCCCAACACAGAGAGGATATATATGAAAAAGTGTTTTAGTCAGAATTTAAGCATGCTGCTGCTGACAGTTATTTTCATACATGTGATATTGACAGATTGCATGGTTTATTTTGTGTCCTTGGAATATATAACGGCGAATGTTGTTGTGGTCGTTGGTGAAGTGATTTTTTTTACGTTCCTCTTCAAAAAGAAAATGGTACGGGTCACAAATGGATATTGCAAGTGGGACATGCTTTTCTGGGCTATGCTTGTACTACTGTGTGTGCTGAGTATGGGGTTTGCAGATGAAAATTGGGATACATACAGCTATCACATCTATTTACAGGAGAATCCGTTTACGGATAAAATATATGAGGATTTTTTCCCTGGAAGGACGCTGACTTCATTTGTATATCCCCTTGCGGACAGAGTATTCTATCTGTTTCGGAGTGCATTCGGATATCGTTTGGGAACTCTGCCTTCCTATCTTATTTTGATTCCCATGTTTTATGGAGTCAAGAAACTGCTTCACTTTTTGGTTCCGGCGATGGAACAGAGGTTTTTATCTGTTATTTCAATTGTGCCCCTGTGTACTTTTATTATATTGCAGCAAACGGGAACCTATTATATTGATAATTTTTCGATCGTACTTTTACTGGAGCTTACCTATGCAGCGATGTCGGATGAAGGAAAGCTTTTGGAGAATAGAGCACAGTTGTTTATTTTAGCTCTTCTTGCCGGAATAACAACTTGCATAAAATTTACAAATATGATTTTTCTTATAGGACTGGCTGCATATCTTTTTGTAAAAAATATCAAAAACGTTCATGTATTAAAATGGTTTGATTATATCCTGGCGGTGCTGTTTTTTCTTGTGCCGTTGCTGCCTTATGGAACGGACGCTATAAGACAGACGGGAAGCCCGGTTTTTCCATATTATAACAGCATATTTAAGTCTGCATATTTTGCGGAAACTAATTGGCTGGATTTACGATTTGGGCCTAATAATTTATGGCAGTTTTTGGTCTGGCCGGTTTATATCTTATTTCATCCAGATAAAGCTTATGATTTAAAGCATGGGTTGACTGACTTTGCGTTTGCGGCAGGTTATATATTATCTCTGTGCTTTTTTGTGAAGGGACTGTATGTTCGGATTTGTAAAACCGAAAGTATTGATAAGGGAAAATGGTGTCTGTCCTGTATTTTGTTGTATGATTATCTTGTATGGGAGAAATTTGTGATTGGATATACCCGTTATGCGGGGATCATACCTGTGCTGGGGATGATTTTTGTGATATGGCTTTTGTGGGAAGGAATCGTGGAAAGAGATAGGTTCCGAAAAATTGTGTGTATAGCAGTCGTAAGTGTTTCTGTTTGTGTAGGAGGAGTGGAATACTGCGGATATTGTGCACCAAGATATTATGCCTGTTATTTTATATCCGCTATAGCGGAAAAATTTCAGGAAGAAAATCCCGCATTAAAAATCAGGCAGGCGTTTACCATGTTAGGGAAAGACAGAGATAATTTGTCGTATGATATTGACGGAATCTGGGGTGTGGTCCGAGATGATAGTTTATCTGCGCAGCTTTTGTCTGCGGATGACAGAATCGTTTATTTGGAGTACGGATTTAAAACAGGAGAGACAGAAAAAGCGCAGCAGATATACTGGGATAATGTATTAAATAATAATATTTATATTCCCTTGTTTGGAGATTTGACTGAGGAGAAACTGAAAATTCTGGATGAAAATCACTTCGAGATATCCGAAATAACAGATAGTCTTTATGATGTGTCATTTATTCAGGGAGAGCAGACGATGTATATCGTCAGGGTGCAGTATAATCAGGAGCATATCGACGGAAATGCAGAGATATTTGAAAACTTAAAAATCTACCGGCGGTAGACCAAAATCGACAAAATCTTACCTATAATACATTCATATAGGGGAAATAAGAAGAATGGAAAACGGTGAGATATTGTCAGGTAAACAGGGAAAAACGAAAAAGGTTTATTATGAGTGGATAAGGCTTATTGCCTGTTTTTTTGTTATCTTTAATCACCTGAAAGGGTATGTCCTGTTTATGAATGCGTCCGGTATTAAACAGGCATTCTATATGGTTTTATCGGCCATTACAAAAATCAATGTTCCTCTTTTTTTCATGGTGTCTGGCGCCCTGCTTTTAGAGAAGCAGGAAAATATTGTCACGGTTTTAAAGAAACGTATC
>CAMWMO010000335.1 GCA_947175305.1 uncultured Lachnospiraceae bacterium | reverse complement strand
AGGACTGTGCGGCGATGTTAAACGGGATCGGACTGGTAAAGGGGACGGGGCCGGCCAGCCCAGTGTAGATACATGACCGTCGGGAAAGGAGGGGAAGGGAAGGATGGCGGTCTGATACATAGATCGTAATTGAAAAAACGAAAGAAGGAGGAACAGGCATGGATTTTGAAACGTTTACAGAAAAGATGAAAGAGCTATTGGCAAAAAGAGTAGGGGACAGCTGGGAGATCCGCGTACACAAGGCCCTAAAGAATAACGGGATCAAAAGAACGGGCATTCTGCTCCAAAAGAAAGGGGAGCGTTATGGTTCGATCCTGTATCTGGAGGAGGCATATGAGAAATACACGGACGGCATGGATCTGGAGGAGGCAGTGGATGTACTGTTGGATGCGCCGTTTGGGCATGACTTTGAAGTGGAGTTTGATAAGAAGTTCCAAGCCGAATCTTTCAAGGATTACAGCCGGGTAAAAGAGCATCTGCGCCTGCGGCTGATAAACTACGAGAAGAATATAGAGCTGTTAAAGGATGTGCCCCATGTGCGCTGGAATGATCTGGCAGTCATCTTCTGTTATGAGATCGAGGCGTTGAAAAAGGATGGAAGTTATATCATGATCAGAAATGCTCATCTTGCCGCGTGGGAAGAGACGGTGGATATCCTGTATGAGGACGCACTGAAAAACATGAAAGACAAAGCTGCGGATGATATGCTCTCCCTGAGTGAGATGTTCAAGGAGATGGCGGTGCCAAGCATAGAAAAGACCCCGCCTATGTATGTGCTGACAAACACATCGAGAAAGTTTGGGGCGGCGGTCATGCTGTATTCCGGGAAGATGAAGGAACTTGCTGATTCGTTCGGTTCGGATCTTGTGATCATGCCGTCATCGCTGCATGAGGTGCTGCTCCTTGCGGATGATGAAGAAAAGCACACAAGCTGGAGAGAGATGGTCAGGGAGGTGAACCGGCTCATGGTGGAACCGGAGGAGGTACTCTCTGATAACATCTACCGCTACAGCAGGGAAAAAGATACGGTAGAGCTTTTGGCGGCAGGATAAGGAGGGATACCGATGGAGATCTTTTTGAAATGCCTTGTAGTGATCATCGCCGGCGTGCTGCATGAGATCAGCAAGGATGACTAAATATGGAGATACAGAAAAGGAAAAAAGGAGGAAATGAACGATGGCAGCAAATGTGGAGAGTATGTTTTATGTAAGGGAGACCCCATGGCATGGTCTGGGGACAAGAGTCATGGAGGCGCCTGATTCTGCGGATGCCCTGCGGCTTGCGGGGCTTGACTGGAAGGTGGTGCAGGAACCCGTATATACAGGGAAAGATGAGCAGATACCGGGATTCTTCGTCAATGTGAGGGACAGGGACCGAAAAGTCCTTGGCGTGGTGAGCGACCGTTATAAGGTAGTGCAGAATGAAGAAGCCTTTGCCTTTACGGATGCGCTCTTAGGGGAGGGCGTCCGCTATGAGACGGCGGGATCCCTACAGAACGGCAGGAAGGTGTGGATCCTTGCGAGGATGCCACATGAATATATCATATCGGGGGAGCGGATCGATCCTTATCTGGTATTTTCCAATGCCCATGACGGGACAGGCTCCATCAGGGTGGCAGTAACGCCGGTACGGGTGGTGTGCAATAATACACTGAATCTGGCGCTTGACACAGCGAAGCGTTCCTGGGCCTGTGTCCATACGGGAGATATCAGGGGAAAGATCTCTGATGCAAGGGATACCCTCCTGTTTGCACAGGCATATATGGGAGAACTGGGAAAGAAGTTTGATGAGCTGCAGAAAAAGAAGCTTACGGACAGCCAGGTGAAGGAGTTCATAGAACTGCTCCTGCCGATGGAGGAGGATGATTCCAAGAGGGCAAAGAACGTAAGGAGGCTGCGGGAGGATCTGAAGATCAGATATTTTGATGCGCCTGACCTGCAGGATGTTGGTAAGAATGCCTACCGCTTTATCAATGCGGTGTCGGATTTTGCCACCCACGCGGAACCTTTAAGACGGACAGCCAACTATAAGGAGAGCCTGTTTGCCCGCACGGTGGATGGGAATCCCATGATAGATAAGGCGTACCAGATGGTGACTGCAGCATAAGTCATATTTCGGTATCCCGAGATCCCTTATTCCTTTTGGTCGGGGAAAAATAATATATCACGCTGGGGAAGGATACGGAAAGAGACAGGATTGCTGGCAGTAAAACACGGGCAGGATGATATAGCAAGAAAAACGGAAGGAGATCATAATGTACGAGAAGATACCGATAGGAGAGATGACAAGGGAAGAGTGGCTGGAACTGAGAAAGACCGGGATCGGCGGTTCCGATGCAGGAGCCATCTGCGGGATGAACCCTTTTAGCAGCGCCATGAAAGTCTTCAAGGATAAGACTGGGGCTGCTGTGGAGGAACAGGATAGTGAGGCGGTCCGCATTGGACATGATCTGGAACAGTATGTAGCGGAGCGGTTTATGGAGGCGACGGGCTTAAAAGTCCGCCGCTCCAACTATATGTACCGGAGCAAGGAGCATCCTTTTATGATAGCGGATGTGGACAGGCTCATCATCGGGGAGGATGCCGGGCTGGAATGCAAGACAGCCAGTGCATACAGTGCAGACAAGTGGGCTGATGGAAATATCCCGCTCCACTATATGATGCAGTGCTACCACTATATGGCGGTAACCGAGAAAAGGGTGTGGTACATAGCGGCCGTCATCTTAGGACGGGAGTTCGTTTACCGGAGGTTGGAATGGGATGACGGCATCATAGAAAGCCTGATTACTATGGAAGAGAAGTTCTGGCACGACCATGTCCTGAAAGGGAAGATCCCGCCGCCTGACGGGAGCAGAGCCTGTGACGAGGTGATAGCACAGTATTTCGGCACTGCTAAAGATGCGGCGGTGATCAAACTGACCGGTTTTGATGAAAAGCTGGGAAGGCGCAGAGAGATCCTTGAAAAGATCGCAGAGCTTGAGACAGAGAAGAAGCAGATCGAGCAGGAGGTGAAACTGTTCATGGGAGAACACGAGACGGCGCAAAGTGAAAGCTACCGTGTCTCCTGGGGCAATGTGGATTCCACCAGGCTTGACACGAAGCGGATCAAGGAGGAGCGGCCGGAGATCTATGCGGATTATGCTACAGTCTCCCACAGCAGGCGGTTTGAGGTGAAAGCGGCGTAACAGGAGAAAACGGTGCTA
>CAMWMO010000334.1 GCA_947175305.1 uncultured Lachnospiraceae bacterium | reverse complement strand
CCAGAAGCCACTCCTCACCGTCCGGCTTTCGCACCAGCACTTCCACATACTCGTCCTTCATCAGATAGCGGTAATCGAATACATCCTCTATTTCATTATCATTGACGGCAAGAAGGATATCGCCCGCCTCGATCCCCATCTCCTGTGCGATGGAGCCGGGCGCAACCTCCCGCACCACGTGTTCTTTTCTACTCAAGTCCGCACCCTTTCCCATTGTCTGACACTTTTCCTGCCTCTATGATCCACACTTCGCCTACCAGTCGGAATCCCAGTCGTCGTAGCTGCTGTCCCAGTCGTAGCTGTCGTTCCAATCGGAATCCCAGTCATCGTCCTCCCATTCCGGGGCGCTGTAGTAGACGGAATCCGTAAAATCTCCTGCACCATAATCATTATCCCAGCTGCCAGACTGATAGTAATCCTCATAATTTTTCTTCAGCTCCGAATCCACGCTGGCGGGCGACCACTCGCTGTCTATGCCATCCCACTCGTACCAGTCAGAGTGATCGTAGTACCAGGTAGACCCCTGATAAATATAATAGCCCGTGTCAGGGCCTAACCTACCCCAAAATATCAATGCCGGCGGGAGGATAAACGCAATGCACATGGTCAGTATGATGATCTTGAAAGTAAGGCTCTTCATCAGAATTTCGGTGGGAGTCCTCGATTTTTGAGGTCCCTGATGAGCCTTCTGTACATCCACCCGCTCCTTGATCTTCAGATACAGTTCATTGACGGCATAGGCTTCGTCGTTTCCCTCGTAGCGGATCGCACGGGTACCGTCCGCCTTATTTTTATATACGACAAAATTGCCGGTGCTGCTATCCCGATAGATGCCGAAGGCCTTCGCGCCCCGATAATCCTCTCCGATAAACACCCGCATATCCTGAAGCGGCAGATGATGCGCCTCGCAGTACATCCGCAGCTCCTGTATGGTGGTGGGAACGCCGTAGGCTGTCCTCTTTACATTTTTATTGGCGGCTCCGCAGTAGGGACAGGTCTGTTCCGTCTCCGGAATCATCTGTCCGCAGTATTCGCATGGTATCTTCATGTGCCTTCCTCTTTCGTGTCGTTAACGCCTACTCCTCCATCACCGAATATTGCAGCATCTCGTACAGGAGCTTTGTCCCCTCTTTGATCTCCGGCGGCAGAAGCGCTCTTGCCACCAGCTTATAACCGTCCTCTTTCGCATCGATGCGCTCCAGATTCGCATAATCTCCGTCAATACTCGCCACCCGGTACTGAAATGTATTCAAAGTTTTGTTCCTCCTGTCCGTTTTCGCTCCGTGCAAAACCTTATCCATATTATATCATATCTCAGATGCCAATATGGTAAAATATTTATGAAAGAATTGCTTTGCAATTCTTTAGTCGCAGGATGCTGATCCTGCGACGATTATACCCCAGTTCCGGCAAAAGCGCCATATCTGTTTCCGCAGAGTGCGCAGGTATCACATCACCAGATAATTCCAGCCCCAGTACAAAAGCCCCAGCACCCAGCTTGAGACGATCCCGTAGAGGATGACCGGCCCGGCAATCGTAAAGATCTTACAGCCTATGCCGAATACCTGTCCCTCTTTCTGGTATTCGATGGCCGCCGAAGCAACCGAGTTTGCAAAGCCCGTGATCGGCACCAGCGCCCCCGCGCCGCCCCAATCCACACATTTTGTGTATAGCTTAAAGCCTGTGAGCAGCACACTGATCAGCACCAAAAGCAGAGAGCACCAGGAACCCGCCGTCTCCTGATCGATTCCCATACGATACGTCGCATAATTCAGAAAAAACTGCCCAAGCACACAGATCAGCCCCCCCGTGAGAAAGGCTTTCGCCATACGGGCAGGCAGACTGTATTTCGGTGTGGTCTGCTCCACATGCTGTCTGTACGCCTGCTCCTCCGCCTGCTGTGCCGTCATTGCTTTTTGTTCTTCTGCCATAATCTCCTCCATTCCGAAATGCTTCCACATCTCTACTGTATAAATACCTGCTGCGTAAAATAAATAATGCTCCCGATCAGCTTGCCCATCGCCACCGCCAGGATCGCGACCCCCAGACCATGACGAAACCCGATCCTCCTTGCAAAAATGGGGATGGTGTTTAGCATCTCCGCGATGGCTAATGCCAGACATCCCACGAAAATACCCGCAAACAGGCCAAAAATGATCTGCATCAGCGTTCCCAGCAAACGCCACACCCCCTCCGTCGCCTCCAATCCGAAGAGTGCATGCTCACGCACAAAGGCTCCAATCATTGCCCATCTGCTGTAAATGCTGAAAAAACTGCCAACCAGAGTGCCGCATATCCCCATCTCCTCCAGCACAAACACCTTGTGCGCCACATGCATTTTCCCCGCAAAGCGCGGAATCAGCCCCACGGAAATAAGCACTGTGAACACCCCTGCCGAGACAATAAGACCTGCGCTTCCCCCGATCAGAGCCAAAAAAATCTGCTTAAGAAACATCGATCTCCTTCCCCTCTCTGTCCGCCGTCGCAATGAGCGCCTGATTTACATCCTTTTCATATACCCGCATTTCCACCTCGATGGGTGTAGGATCCTTAGTGATCCGTCTGCCGCCGATATGGTTAAAGAAGACGATGATACCCACCGCCAGCCCTGCCGAATAGGACAATTCCAGAATCCCATACCCGTCTCCGGGCGCTCCCGTCACCATTTCATAAATCTTCGAGAAGACCTCATTGATCCCGATATCATTGTGAAAAGCCATGATCGTAAATGCCGTACCGAAGAAACTGATCAGTGCCACAAAAAAAAGCTTGCACCACTGGACAAAGCCCTTGTGTCTGTCCACATCGATCCATTCCACCAGCACATCCGCCTCGCCCAGATTTTCCACGCTGGCTCCCGGGCAGGCCTTTTCGATCTCCTGAATCACCCGGAGAATACTGATAACCTGTCTTTTGCTCTCTCCCGGCTTAAACTGCCATAGTCTGACAGCCCTGGCCTTTGCCAGAATCTGCGGATCGCTGCAGGTCAGCTTCCCAAGATCCTTGACGAATACATCCGGGGTCTGTAATTCCACATTCTGTTCCGCTTTTAAATAAATTGTTGCACTATTGGTTGACATAACTACTCCCATCTGTTTTCCTGTTAGGGAGTAGTATATAAGAAAAATTTTATTTTATACGTCGTTTTATTTATTATATACTCGTAGCATGATCAGCAACCTGCGACCAAAGAATTAATTAGTAATT
>CAMWMO010000333.1 GCA_947175305.1 uncultured Lachnospiraceae bacterium | reverse complement strand
TTCCGCTCTTCCTCCTCGTCTTCGTCGTCCTCGTAATCCTCATAGTAAGCGTCCCGCAGCTTAAACGCCATAATGATTACCGTGACTGCAAGCGCTGCCAGAAGAACCCCCAGCACCACGATCACAATGCGCTGCTTGACGATCGCATCCGTATCCTTCTTATCGTCCACGGACTGAGAGCCTGTAGATTCCCAAAGCAGCTCCACCGCCATCTTGTCTCCACTTATATTATTGTAAAGAAACCAGACTTCCTCCCCCTCGGAGTTCGTCTCTATCTTGAGCTCGTAGTCGTTTCTCGGCGCCGCCTCCGGAGCCGCCGGCTCTGCATCCGGTTCCGGCTCCGGCTCTTCTTCTACCGGTAAAAGATCCCCCAGATCCAGAAGATCTGACCGGATGTATCCTGTTTTTTCGGAACCGTTTGCCCCGGTGAAATTAACAAAATACCATGTCTTTCCATCGCTCCCTTCGGATTTTCCGCTCACCACCACCTGCTTGCCAGGAGCCAGGGACTCCACAGGATTGCCGGATGTGGATGGATCGGGACGTACCCTCGCCGTTATATTGGTGGTCGCATACTGGAACGCCATCTCCTCCTGCGCCTGCACCTGCGCGCCTGTACCCGAACCGGACGGTACCGCAGCCGCATTATCCGTCTCTGCACTGTCTGTCTGTGAAGAAGCTGTGTCAGCACTGCTATCCGATGTGTCCGCCTCCACAGAGACCGTGGGAATATCACCTTCCCCCACCTCTATCATATCGGCACGCACATAGCCCAGCGTATTGGCATCCACATACACCTGATACCAGGTAACACCGGAAGCCTCCACCTTGCCCCGTATCCCGATCTCCTTGCCGGCGCTGGAGCTGCCGATCTGTTCACTCCCCTGATCGGGCTGCTTTCTGATATTAACGGTTTTGGGGAGCACTGTACCTTTGGCCTCCGCCCGGCTCACAATTGGATTGCACCAGACCAGAATAACGGCCGCCGCCAAGACAGCCAGCGTTCTTCCCGCCTGCTTTGTTATCATTCTTCCCCACTCGCTCTTTCGTATCCTCATGTTTTTTCTCCCTCTGTCAGGTTGCTTAATCGTCCCTGGAAAATCGCTTGGATCCTGCCTCACCTTTGCGCCGTTCGGTGCTGTAACCAAAGGCATCATCCTTACGCCTTGCTTTTCTTGCCATCTCCTCCAGATCTTTGTGATACGCCAACTCACACTTGGGACAGAACCTTCCCCAGCGAATCGTCGCACCACAGATCTCGCACCGCAAAAAGAGGGTGGAGTTGGGCGCGATCTCCAATCTTCCCTCCTTGAGCATCTCCCGGATCGCCCTCTGGGAAACACCCGTGGCCTTGGAGACCTCCGCCGCATTGGCGCCCATATGCTCTTCTACATAATTGCGCGCCTTGCCGTAATCGTCATATGCAACAAAACCACACTGCTCACACACATATTCTCCCACACCCTTATAGACCATGACTCCTGCACACTCAGGGCAGTAGACAGGCCTGTTGTAAGTGTTGTCCTCAACAAATTCCTTCTTTAATATCGCGATCCGTTCTTCTTTGCTGCTCACAGGTTCAACCTCCCCCTCGATCGAATTCAAACTTCGTCGATCGCCTTACCGATATCATGCCGCATATACTTGTTGTCAAAGTGTATCCAGTCCGTTGCCGCGTAGGCGTTGGCTCTGGCCTCTTTAAGCGTCACTCCCTTCGCCGTGACGCCAAGGACTCTGCCGCCATTTGTGACAATCGTGTCATTATTCAGGCTCGTTCCCGCATGGAAGCAGTAATACCCCTCTTTGTTCTCAAAATTCTCCAGCCCTTCGATGGCAAAGCCCTTCTCGTAGGAAACCGGGTAGCCTTCCGATGCCAGAATCACACAGACCGCCGCATTGTCCTCAAAGCTGAGCTCCATCCGGTCAAGATTCCCGTCAATACACGCCTCCACCACATCGATCATGTCGTTTTTCATCCGGGGCAGCACCACCTGCGCCTCCGGGTCTCCGAACCGCGCATTGTACTCTAACACCTTCGGCCCGTCCTCCGTCAGCATCAGCCCGAAGAAGATCACCCCTTTGAAGGGTCTCCCCTCCGCCGCCATTGCGTCCACCGTCGCCTGATAAATGTACTTATGACAAAACGCATCCACTTCATCCGTATAGAAGGGACTGGGCGAAAAAGTGCCCATACCGCCTGTATTCAGTCCCTGATCGCCGTCCAAAGCCCGCTTGTGATCCTGTGCGGAGGACATGATCTTTATCGTCCTGCCATCCACAAAGGAGAGGACGGAGACCTCGCGTCCCGTCATAAACTCTTCGATCACCATGCGGTTGCCCGCCGCGCCGAACTTTTTATCCTCCATGATGGTGCGGACGCCCTCTTTCGCCTCTTCAAGCGTCTCACAGATCAGCACGCCCTTTCCCAGTGCAAGCCCGTCCGCCTTTAAGACCACCGGCATTTTTGCCGTTTCCAAATACGCCAGCGCCTTCTGCGGATCGTCGAAATTCTCGTAGGCCGCCGTAGGGATATTATATTTTTTCATCAAATCCTTGGAGAAGGCTTTACTGCCCTCCAGGATCGCCGCATTTTTCCGGGGTCCGAACACTCTGAGGCCCGCTGCCTCCATCTCGTCCACAAGCCCGCCGACCAACGGGTCGTCCATGCCAACGATGGTCAGGTCAATGGCTTTTTCCTTCGCAAATGCCACCAGCTTGTCAAACTCCATGGCGCCGATGGGAACGCACTCCGCAATCTGCCCGATCCCCGCATTGCCGGGAGCACAGTATATTTTATCCGCCCTCGGGCTCTTCGCCACAGCCGCCGCGATCGCATGCTCCCTGCCGCCGCTGCCCACAATTAAAATCTTCATCATTTATCATCCTCCAGAGCACTTCTTTTCACTCGGTGATCGTCACCCGGCCGTTCTCCACCTTCACCTGACCGGCCGCGATCAGATTGATGCACCATGGCAGGAGCACCCACTCCGCCTCCTCCATCACTCTCTTTTGTAAAATCTCAGGCGTGTCATCGGCATACACCTTCACCGCTTTCTGTTTGATGATAGGCCCCGTGTCCATTCCTTCATCTACAAAATGTACGGTGGCACCGGTGATCTTCACGCCCCTTTTCAAGGCGGCCTCGTGCACCTTCAGCCCGTAGTAGCCTGTGCCGCAAAAAGCCGGGATCAGGGAAGGATGTATATTGA
>CAMWMO010000332.1 GCA_947175305.1 uncultured Lachnospiraceae bacterium | reverse complement strand
ATCCCTTATGAATGTGCCCTTCGTGACGGGTAATGAGGAGATGGATGCAAAGTTTATCAAGGAGGCGACTGCGGCAGGCTTTGTGAACCTGAAAGGACACAGAAGCGTGGGCGGTATGAGAGCCAGTATTTATAATGCTATGCCCCAGGAGGGTGTGGAGAAGCTGGTAGCTTTCATGAAAGATTTCGAGGCAAACAATAAATAGTAAAAAGAGGGCGTACAGATGTTTAAATATCATTGCTTAAATCCCATCGCGCAGGTGGGTCTGGAGAAGTTCAGCGAACAGTATGAGAAGACAGATAAGGTGGAGGAGGCAGACGGTATTCTGGTCAGAAGTGCGGCCATGCACGATATGGAGCTGCCGGAGAACCTTCTTGCCATTGCCCGGGCGGGTGCAGGCGTCAACAATATTCCGCTGGAGAAATGCGCCGAGAAAGGTATCGTAGTGTTCAATACTCCCGGTGCCAACGCAAACGGCGTCAAGGAGCTGGTGATTGCGGGTATGCTTCTTGCTTCCCGTGATGTAGTAGGCGGTATCGAGTGGGTGAAGGACAATCAGACAGACGAGAATGTGGGCAAGAGCGCTGAGAAGGCAAAGAAGAACTTTGCCGGGACGGAAATCTCGGGAAAGAAGCTGGGTATCATCGGTCTGGGTGCGATCGGCGTCAGGGTGGCCAATGTGGCAAAGCATCTGGGTATGGAGGTTTATGGCTATGACCCCTATGTGTCTGTGGATGCAGCCTGGAACTTAAGCCGCGACGTCAAGCATGTGATACACGTGGAAGAGATCTATGCGGAGTGTGATATCATCACGATCCATGTGCCGCTGATGGACGCTACGAAGGGCATGATAAATGCGGACGCTCTTTCCCAGATGAAAGAGGGCGTGATTCTCTTAAACTTTGCCAGAGATCTGCTGGTGGATGAAAAAGCGGTGCTGGACAGCATCCATGCAGGGAAGGTGAGAAAGTATGTTTCTGATTTCCCCAATCCGACAACGGCAGGACAGGAGGGCTGCATCGTGATCCCTCATCTTGGCGCGTCCACAGAGGAGTCCGAGGACAACTGTGCAGTGATGGCCGTCAAGCAGATGAAGGATTATTTGGAAAACGGCAATATTGCCAACAGCGTCAACTATCCGAGATGTGATATGGGTATTTGTGAACAGGCTGGTCGTGTGGCTATTTTCCACAAGAACATCGCCAATATGATCACCAAGTTTACCGCATGTTTCGGTGACAATAACATCAATATCTCTGATATGACGAATAAATCCAAAGGAGAGGTGGCTTACACCATGCTGGATATCGAGACGCCGGCATCGGGAGAGATCATTGAGAAGCTGCAGTCTATCGATGGGGTGTTCAGAGTCAGGGTAGTAAAGTGATCCGATCGAGTGCCCGCGCACTCGATCCAGAGAATGCTTCGCATTCTCCTTAAATGTTTTATACTATGGCATAAAAAGGATCTGCCGGATTTGGCAGACCCTTTTTTCAGTTTAATCGGTTCGCGATGGAGGAAAAGTCCGCGCCCTCCTCATCATCCAGAGTGGCCTGCAGTTTTTTGTCCGCTTCCACGGCGGCTTCGCTGGCCAGATCCATATAGCGGATAAAAATATCCTCCACAGAGGAGCCGGTTTCTTTGGCGATTTCCTCCATGACGGGCTTTAAGGCTTCCAGCTGAAAAGAGATCCGGGTCTTTTGGGGATCGATATCTGCAAGAGCCTCTTCCGCGTAGGCGTTGATCCGGTCTAAGATTTTTTTATCTTCAGGGGTCATATCTATTCGTCCTTTCTTTTTTGAATTTGTCATCGCGTACATTTTATCACGATTCCCTTGTGATGCCTAGCGTAATTTGTTAAAATAAATACATATATTACCATGCGGCAGGCAGAAAAGAAAGGAAAACTATGGCAAATATAAATCCATTTCGGGCCGTCAGGCCCAGGAATGATCTGGCGGAGCGCATTGCGGCGCTGCCCTATGATGTCTATAACAGAAAAGAGGCCAGAGAGGCCGTTTCGGGCGACGAATACACCTTTCTGAGAATAGACCGGCCGGAGACACAGTTTCCGGGGGACTATGATATGTATGCACCTGAGGTTTATGAGAAAGCGCGGGAAATGCTCGATCAGATGATACAGGATGGGCTTTTCATACAGGAGCAGAAAAGTGCATACTATGTGTATGAACTTGTGATGGATGGCAGATCCCAGGTAGGGATTGGCGCTTGTGCTTCGGTGGATGATTATGATGCCCAGGTGATCAAAAAACATGAAAATACCCGGGCTGACAAGGAGGCCGACCGTATCCGCCATGTGGATGTGTGCAGCGCGCAGACGGGGCCGATCTTTCTGGCCTACCGCAGACGGGAAGAGATTGAGCGGGAGGTGCATGCCGCTATGACTAAGACGCCGGTATATGACTTTACGGCGCCTGACGGGATCACACACCGGCTTTGGGTAATTGATGATGAGGCGGCCGTTGGACGCATTCAGGAGGCTTTTTTGCAAGTGGAGTCCATTTATATTGCGGATGGGCATCACAGATGCGCGTCGGCGGTGCAGGTATCGAAGAAGAGACGGGAGGCGTGTCCTGAGTACACGGGACGGGAGGAGTTCAATTTCTTTTTATCGGTGCTGTTTCCGGATGACCAGCTCATGATCATGGATTATAACCGTGTGGTGAAAGCAGTGGCCGATTTTGATAAGGAAAAGTTTTTTGAGTGTGTGAGAAAAGCCTTTGCGGTGGAGGAGATGGGCAGGACATCCTACAAGCCGCAGAAGAAGGGTGAGATCGGCATGTATCTAGAGGAGACCTGGTATCGTCTCACAATAAATAGCGAGTGTTATACGGGGGATCCGGTGGAGGATCTGGATGTGGCAATCCTACAGAAGCATCTCTTGGAACCGATCTTTGGCATTGTGGATCCGAAGATAGATGAGAGGATCGATTTTGTGGGCGGCATCCGAGGACTGGCGGAACTGGAACGGCGGGTTCACACGGATGCGAAGGTGGCATTTGCCATGTATCCCACAGATATCCACGAGCTTTTTGCCGTGTCCGATGCGGGGAAGCTGATGCCTCCGAAATCCACTTGGTTTGAGCCAAAGCTCAGAAGCGGTCTTTTGATACACAGGATAGAAGCATTTACGGAAAGGGAAGGTGGCAGATGAATAAAAAATTATATAAACTGATGAATTGGGCGGAGAT
>CAMWMO010000331.1 GCA_947175305.1 uncultured Lachnospiraceae bacterium | reverse complement strand
ATTTCCTCATAGCTGCCCTGTCCGCCCCTGTGGGGCCGCATCAGATCATGGATCTTTTTCCTGCCGTCTATACTCAGGACCAGATTCCCCATCTCTCTGTTGGCAAATTCCAGGATCTCATCGTCCAAAAGCACGCCGTTGGTAGTCAGGGTAAAGCGGAACTTCTTGTGATGAGGCTCCTCCAGGGATCTGCCGTAAGCCACCAGATCCTTCACCACCTGCCAGTTCATAAGCGGTTCTCCGCCGAAAAAATCCACCTCCAGATTTACCCGGTTTCCGGAGTTCGCCACCAGAAAATCCAGCGCCTTTTTCCCCACTTCCAGACTCATAAGAGCACGCCTGCCGTGGTACTCTCCCTCTCCTGCAAAACAATATTTGCAGGCAAGGTTGCAATCGTGGGCAATGTGCAGGCAAAGCGCCTTTACCACCGTCTCCCGATTTTGAAAAGCGTCGATATAGTTTTCGTAGATATCCTCCGTAAAGAGCTGTCCCGCCTCCTTTAAGGCCAGAATCTCCTCCACGGTCTCCTCCGCCTCCGAAGGCTCCAGGGACGCTTCTTTGGCCACCGCAAGGGCAAGCTGCTCACTGTCCTCCACGCCCTGCGAAAGCAGTCTCTCCACCACCGGCACCGCGTCGTAGGCCGCCTTGTCCATCACATGAACGCTGCCGCTGTTGACATCCATGACAATATGATAACCGTTACTGACATACTGATGTATCACAGAATTTTCTCCTATCTGTCTGATAAGCAGACAAGCAGACCCGTCATGCACCGCATTCCGAGTCTGCTCATTTTTTCTGTCTTTTTCTGCTGCTGTCTGCAATCAAAGAGGCTTTATCTAGCCTTCTCGCAGCTCTGATTTCCCACTGTACAAGAGGTCTTGCAAGCCGACTGACAGGATGTCTGGCACTCGCCGCAGCCGCCCTTCTTCATGGATTCCTTCAAATCTCTGGTAGATAAAGTCTTAATATGCTTCATGAAACTGTCCTCCTTATGTATCGCCTTGCTCATAACTTTATGTAGTATACCACAGTTTTCTTCATACGGGAAGTATTTTTTTGTAGAAAACAGTTCAGCCCACGCCCATTCGCAAAGTCGTGCTGACGCACTTTCCACTGCTGCGCAGTTACCTTTGCTCATGTACGGGCGTTCCCTCAGAGCATCATTCGCCTGCCAAATTCGTGCAAGCACGATTTGTCATACAAATAATGCTCTGGCCGAACTGTTGATTCAACTGACCATCCCGCCTAACATGCCGCTCCCCGCACACAGGAAAAAGACTGTCATCATATTTCCCGCCACATCCTCCAGTCCTCTGTTCACCACCAGCGATACAGCCACCAGAATACCGAAGTACAGCACTCCCATCATAAGTCCCCACAGAAACTTCTTTCGTCCTTCTCGTTTTCCCGCAAGCAGACCCGCCAGGAAAGTGACAATTATGTAAACCAAAATGATACATATGGATACCACCTTTTCTGACAGCCCGAAACGGTACAGCATAAAGGCAAGCAGCAAAAGCAGGCCCGCCGTTAGGATATAGGCTCCCAGCATACACTTGATGATAAAGATCACCTTTTCCATATAGATCTCTTTTTTTCCCATGACAACCCCCTTGTCTTTTCTGCTACATATATATTCCCCCGGGCAGAAAAACTTGACACAATCTTCTTCTTACAGTAATATTTCTTTACAGTTCAGCTTGACTTTGCGAATTACACGGGCTGAACTGTTTCATAAAATCTTTCAAATTATAAGGAGTGAACATTTACATTGGATACCACAGGTGTCATACAACTCGTTTCGCTGGCTGTTCTCGTTCTTTTGTCAGCCTTTTTTTCCTCGGCGGAGACTGCCTTTTCCACAGTCAATCGGGTAAAGCTCCGGTCTCTTGCAGAAGAGAACCACAAGGGAGCCATCCGGGTGCTCGCCATTTTGGACCAGTACGGTAAAATGCTGAGTGCCATCCTGATCGGCAACAACATCGTCAATCTGTCCGCCTCCTCCGTGGCTACCACCTTTGCCATCAGCCTCTGGGGCAATGCGGCAGTAGGCATCGCCACCGGAATCCTGACTTTCGTGGTCTTAATGTTCGGCGAGATCATCCCCAAGACCTGGGCTATGCAGCGCGCCGAGTTTATCACCCTCCTGTTCGGGCCTGTCATCCGTATGCTGATGACAATCTTAACGCCGGTCATCTTTCTGGTGGACAAACTCTCCAACTGCATCCTGAAGCTGTTACATATCAGTTCCGAGGGCAACAACTTCCGTATCACTGAAAAAGAGCTGAAGACCTATGTGGACGTAAGTCACGAGGGCGGCGTGATCGAGGAGGAGGAACGGGAGTTGATCTACAACGTCTTCGACTTCGGAGATACCGTGGCTAAGGACATCATGATCCCACGAATCCAGATGACGACAATTCCCTTAAACACCACCTATCAGGAGCTGCTCTCCACTTTTCAGTCCTGTATGTTTACACGAATCCCCGTCTATGACGACGATCCCGACCATATCATCGGCATGGTCAATATAAAGGATTTTATTCTGGTAAAAGATAAGGAAAAATTCAGCCTCAAGAAGATTCTGCGGGAGGCTTACTATACTTATGAATATAAGAAGGTATCGGATCTTTTGATGGAGATCCGTGAAAAGTCCTGCAATATCGCATTTGTCTTAAGCGAATACGGCGCTACCGTAGGTATGATCACCATGGAGGATATGATCGAGGAGCTGGTGGGTGAGATCCGGGATGAGTACGATGCGGATGAAGAAGAACTGATCCAGGAGACCGAAGAAGGAAAATATCTGGTGGAGGGCGGCATGAAGCTGAATGACATCAACGACGCCCTGAATATTGACCTAGATTCCGAAGACTATGACTCCGTGGGCGGCCTCATGCTGGAACAGTTGGACCGCCTGCCTCAGGACCAGGAAACCATCGTCCTGGAAAATGGCATCACCCTGCAGGCCTGCGGCGTTCAGGATAACCGTATCGTAAAGGTACTGATCACCCTTCCGCCTGAAGACGAGCCAGAAGCGCCGGAAGCTCCTGCGGAGTCCTGATGATCAGCCCGGCACCGGCACTTAAAAGCTGCTCTTTCGTTCGAAAGCCCCAGGTAACGCTGACGCAGCGCAGTTTCGCATTTTGTGCCGTCTGCAGATCCACCTCGGAATCCCCTACATAGATCGCACGGGAGCCTTCGCTCCCC
>CAMWMO010000330.1 GCA_947175305.1 uncultured Lachnospiraceae bacterium | reverse complement strand
CGCCCTGATAGCGGGGCTTCTTTGCATATTTTCCGATAAAGGCGATCTCATCCTGATCAGACAACGGCAGCACACCTTCATTTTTCAGAAGGACGATCGTCTCATGTGCTACCTGCCGTGCCACCTCATGATCCTTATCTTTATCAAACACTGCGTTTTTATCCCGGTTCTCTTCATAGCGGAATACGATATTTAAAATACGCGCCACTGCCGCATCCAATACCTTTTCCGACAGCTCTCCGCTCTGCACCGCGCCCACGATCAGCTTATCGTTGGAGCCATTTGAGGCAGGCATCTCCAGATCCAGTCCCGCCTGCAAATCTTTCACACGGCTGTTGACAGCGCCCCAATCGCTCATCACATAGCCATCGAATCCCCACTCTTTTCGCAAAACCTCTGTCAGGTACATGTGGTTTTCCGCCGCATAAGTGCCATTGATCTTATTGTAGGAGCACATTACTGTCCAGGGCTTTTCCTTCTTTATCGCACCCTCGAAAGCCGCCAGATAAATCTCCCGAAGAGTTCTCTCATCAATACGCGAATCCCCCGACATCCGTCTGGTCTCCTGGTTATTCGCCAGAAAATGCTTGATGCTGGTTCCCACATTCTTACTCTGTACGCCATGGATCAATGCCCCGGCCATCTCGCTCGCTACAAAAGGATCCTCAGAATAATACTCGAAATTACGCCCGCAGAGAGGAGATCTCTTAATATTCACCGCAGGGCCCAGAATCACGCTCACGCCCTCCGCCTGACACTCCTCGCCAAGCGTCTCGCCCATCATGTGCAAAAGCTCTCTGTTAAAGGAAGCCGCTGTACCACAGCCCGCCGGAAAGCATACTGCCTTGATACTATCGTTGACGCCCAGATGATCGCCTCCCTGATCCTGCTTGCGCAGTCCGTGCGGCCCGTCAGACACCATACTTGCAGGAATCCCCAGACGCTCCACCGCTTCCGTGTGCCAGAAATCCGCGCCGGAACACATGGAGGCCTTCTCCTCCAGTGTCATCTGCGACACGATCTCCTTGATCTTCTCCGCTGTCATGTTGTAACCCTCCTTCATATGACTCTATAATTCTAGTGTAACACGACTGGCGGCGGGGTCAATGTTTTTTTATTAATTATAGAAAAATATAGAAAAGAAAAGGATAGCTTTACGTCGCCGTCCTGCACTCCGTATGTACCACATTCAGTTTATCCGCATTTTTCATAAAATACAACGTCTCCAGGGTCTCCCCCATATACCCGATATAGCGGTCTTGTCTTTCACTCCCTTTCGGCTCACTGAACTCCTCCGTCCTCTCAAGGATTGGGAACAGCCACGCACAGTAATCCCGCAACACGCTTTTTTTAGCGAGTATCAGATTATAATTGTAAAGATACTGTTGATTCAGAATCTCAGGGAACACCTCTGCGTACTCCGGCTGCAGCTCCTTAAGCGCCGCAATCATCGCGCTCCAGTCCGCCTCCTTCAGGTATCTCTCATGATGTGCATGAATATTCGGTTCATAGGGCAGGGGATATGGCAACACTACATCCACATCATTGTCCACCAGTCGAAGCAGATCGTCCTCTTTCAAATCAAATCCCCTCCGATACTGGCACAGACCATAATACTGTCCAGCCTCGCCATCCGTCGTTCCGCCAGCCAGCAGTTTATTCCTCCACATCCAATAAAGCGCTGTCAATTCACAATAATTGCCATTTTTCCCCGATATATGCTCACCCGTGTTGTCTGAAAGATCCGCCACCCGCAGATCACAGCAATCCGCGCCTACTTGAATAGGAAATACATACTCAGGCTGGGGACAGAGCTTTTTCAAGGGCTTGTCCACATGGGATTTCGCCATATAGATCCTGACAAAGGGTTCATGGTAGCCCACCGGTAGAGCCGTCAGCGGAAGAAACCTTCCCAGCTTTACATGAAAAAGCTTCATCAATTCTGTCCAACGCGCAAAGGTAAGACGCCTGTGATGTCGAAATCCAAAATTTTCCAACGTCTCCTCGATCTCCATCTGCACCTGTTCCGGAGTGGAAATGAGAATCTCTACATTCTGCTTCTCTTCTCCAGACATCCCCTCTGCAAAAACCGACAGTTCTTTCACGGGAATGCCGCCCAGCATCGATGCATTTGCGCCCATGCTGGTAACCAGAAAACAAGAAATTTCCCGCTGAGGGTATAAATTTTTTAATGCCATATAAGTGCTGAGGGCATAACCCTGCGCACCGTAGATTGCCAGATTCATATACATTTTCTTCCTTTTAAATACTTTTTTATCCTCATAATAACCATTTAAACCCAAAACTTACTCTGTGGTGCGTTTAGGGAAATGTCGTCACATAGATCCCCGACCATCTCATATATCTTACCCGCGAAATAAATATCATGTAATGAGATCCCGATATTATATACCAAAATCCTTTCCTTCTCGTTCTCTCTTCCTACCCGCCTGTTTTGTATCACATCTGCCACTTCTGCAACTGACTTAAAACGGTCAAAGTAGCGGAATCCTTTTATATGACCGATATCATCCGCATAAACCTTATCAAAAAACAGATCACAGTTCGTAAAGCCCCTTGTATGTATGGGAATAACCAAAACCCCTTCCTGATAATGCTCGTCTGTACATACATCCTGTTCCAGCACCGTCGCTGCAGATACGATAACATCACTGCCGTCAACCACTTCTTCATAGGTATCACAAAATTCATATCTGATATTCTGATTACCCTTAAACAGCTCAACAAATTCCCTGTGCTGTTCCTTATACTTCTTTATCTTAATAACAAACTCTCGCTCTGGGAAAAGCGCCAGCAATACCTTCGCTGTTGCTCTCGCCGTATTCCCCACACCGATAAATCCGACCGTTTTAAAATCCTTTTTCGCAAACAGCGAGATAGAGTGCGCTGCCACTGCCCCTGTTCTCATCGCTGTAATCCAGTTGCCGTCCAACAGGGCAATGTTCTCTCCTGTTTCCAGATCATATAATAAAATTTCACTATCCAGACTGGGGATCCTGCCCGGATATCTGGTCACTGCCTTCACCCCAGCCCATCCGGCAAAAGGAAGGATGACCGGCATGGTGTTATAAAACACACCATTGATCTCAGGTTTCAGGCTGATTTTTGCAGGAAGAAGCGTATTCTGTTTTTCCAAAAGCGCCTCTTCGACCCATTCATAACACTGCAACGGCTGAATCTGTAAATTTTTTATCTTATCAAAGG
>CAMWMO010000329.1 GCA_947175305.1 uncultured Lachnospiraceae bacterium | reverse complement strand
AGATGTTCAGTACAAAAACCTGTTTTCCCTTTAGTAATATATTTTATGTATTCATTTCCTAACTCACCTTTTACTTCATTTTCAACTTCTTCAATCAATAACTGATTTAATTTCTCTACTATTTCTTTATCATTTAGATTTTTTTTTGCATAATCCAATGCCAAAAAAATGTGAATACAAATATTTTCTACTTGGCAGAAATCTTCTCCATGTTCATATTCATTTAAAACTGCAGGAAAAATTTGTTTTTCATTAAATCCCATCTTATAAAACCTTTTAAAATCTTCGTCCACACATTCTTTTAACTCATCATATTCAAAAATCATCCTACACCTCTCTATTTTACGAATACATTTAATTCTATATTAGGAAACATTCTCCTAAATTCTAAAATAATATTAGAACAACTCTGGCAACATGGCAACTCTGAATACAAATTTATTGTTCCGCCAACACTTGGATCTACTATTTGTGACGCTATATCTTCTAAAATTTTAGCCTCCGTATCATGATATCTTGGATATTGGTCTTCGACATATGTAGTAAATATTCTTTCATTATCTGGTTTTATATAAGAAAAATCTGCTACATTTGCCCCCTTGTCTAAATCCCCATTTATCTTGCTATGAGCCACAAAATTATCTTTAATCCCTGGGATGTCAACATCTGCCACTGCCATATTTCCACGTTTAGCTAAGTTGGTATTTGGCATTTTCTCTCTAATATCTTTAATGCTATTAGCAAGGTTATTTTTTATGGCATTTGTACCACCCTCTGCTACTCTCCCCACATCATCCGCTGAATTCGCTATGTCATCTGCGATATCCGCGGCACTCTTTCCTACATCATCCATAGAATTCACAGCCGGATTCGCAAGATCATCCGCCCCCCGCATAGCCGCCTCTTCCGCCTTCAACGCCCTGCTGGCCTGTCTCGCAGAATAAGCTACTCTCAGTTTTTCGATTCCCTTTGTGATCCCCTTTGTTGCCAGTATAGGCCCTATGATGTATCCCGCGCAATAGCAAATTCCTTTTTGTTCCAATGCATCCGATGCTCCTTGAGCGATTCCTTCTGCTAGAAGCAACGGATTCTTTTCCATAGATTCCTGGCTTTTTATGAGTCCTTCTACCTGCTTCCCCGCCCACTCCGGTTTTTCCAGACCAACTTTTCCACAGAACGCACAGGTGACTCCTGCCGCCATCGTATAGGCCAGACTTCCTCCCGGTACCACTGCTCCTACAAGCATATCCCAAATACCGTCTATCACCCCCAGCCCAAAATCATCCATTGCCTGATTTGCCATTATCTTTGCATCCCAATAACTGTCCCGGCTATCTGTGTATTTCTGGTAATTGTCCCTTGCGATCCATTGATACTCATCATCTATGTTCTCATATACCACTATTTTATCCTGATAGATCCGCGTCACTTCCGCCATGAGGTTCTGTATCCGCCAGTAGTACGCCGGTACAATGTCTTCTCGGACGGTCTCCACCTGCTTATAATACCGCTCCTCTGCCTTCCTTGTCTTCTGGTCCGGAGATATCGTATAGATATCCCAGGAGGATACCCTTGCATAATACCCGATATTGGCAAGGTGCATGATTTTCTCTTCCATGGTCATCATGTTTGCCCAGATATCATTCCGGTCCACCACCATCTGTTGTCCCCAGATATCCGGGGATATCACTGCTGTCATATCACGGATATAGGAGCAAAGAATCCCTCTGGTGTCCGTCACCGCCCCTAACTCCCGGGTGATATGCTCGGTGACCTTTCTCTTCTCCTGCATCAGTGCTTCATAAGCTTCCCCTTCACCGCCTCCCATGGCTTTTTTAAACATCTGCAGCCCCTCGGCGAGCCGGGTCAGCGTCCGTACATAACAATCGAGAGCATCCGCTGCGCGCTCCAGTTCCCCGAAGTTAATCTTTAATTCCCTGTGGAACATAACTCTCCCCCTTATACTTTCTTCATCCGGATGTCACTGATCAGCCTGTCGCATTCTGCTATCATCCTTCGGATCATATCCTCCATCTCATTTCTGGCGGATGCATTTGCAAAGTCCATGTCCGCAAAATCCTTGTTGATCCTATCGCGTAACTCTTCTACCTCCGCTATGTATGCATCCAACATCTTATTTGCATAACTTTTTTTGTAACGCATTCTATTTATCTCCCCTGATATCCTGTGCCGCCGCTGTGTCCTCCTGTCGGAATGCTTCCAGAAACTCTCTGGCATCTTGCGCCAATTGTGTAATTTCAGCTGTTATGTCCGCCGGATCACTCTCAGCAAAATCATCCAGCATATATCCCAGCCACATTGCAATATCCGCCTGCTGCTTATCCATAACACCCTGCAATGCTTCCCTGACCCCAGCCTGTTCCTGCTGCCACTCCTGCATTACGCTATCCAGCTGCCGCAGTGCTTCCTCTGCTGCCTTCATATTGATCCGTATTTCACCTGCCATGCTGTTCCTCCATGATACGCTGTATCTCTTTCCGCTCTTCTGCCGTCTCAAAACCACACATGTCCATGTCCTTTTCCAGCAGATATTCCCGCTTCATCCTGTACTGGTATGCCTGCTCCTGTTCCTCCTGATACCCTGTGTGCAGGACTGCCTTTATCAATGCCGGGGAGAACAGCATACGGCTTGTACCGTCAAAGGTTCCGGTGGGATACGGCACTCCGGCATATGGGAAATAGCTGTGTCCAGTGAGGGACAGATACCTTTCTGTGATCACGAGGACTGCTTTTCCGGCGCCCTTTAAGGCGGGCATTTTTTCTTCCAGAACCTCTTTCTGCAGTTCTACCACAGAACCTAAGGGAAGCAGTTCTTCCAGGAAGGAGATCCCCTTTCCGATGATACGCTTCCATTCCTGTGCCGTATGCGCTACTTCCTCCCCTCTGGCACACAGCCAGATCCTCTCCGGCGATACATGGAATTCATAGCCTTCATCCAACGCACAGACCTCCTCTTCCTGCTTCCACAGGCACTCGTATATCCTATACAACTGACGGATGTCTTTCTGGCAGCGGTACAGGAATTTGGTCAGAACAACCGCTTCCTCTGCCGCATGCACTTTTAGCCATTCATGCAGCAGTTTCAGATTCCCCTGCTGTGTTGCTGCAATGCTAAGGGATAAATTTTCCAGTTCCATTCGCTCCCCCCTATTTGTATTTTGTTTTCTTCTTCATTTCTGGGAAATATACCGAATCAGTTATTATCGAATGATAAT
>CAMWMO010000328.1 GCA_947175305.1 uncultured Lachnospiraceae bacterium | reverse complement strand
GACTCTAGTATATCGGATTCATCAAAAAAATGAAATATGAATTTATTATTAATTCTTCGTGCAGAACATTGTATTTTTCGTGCGGATAGCATATACTGTAATTGTCAGTAGGAAGGGAGATGGTTATATGGCTGGCTCTACTACAAACATCAGTATCCGCATGGATTCGAATTTGAAAGCGCAGGCTGACAGGCTGTTCGGGGAACTCGGCATGAACCTGTCAACGGCGTTCAATATTTTTGTCCGTCAGTCTCTCCGTGAAGGGCGGATTCCTTTTGATGTTTCCCTCAACCAGCCCAACAGCGAAACGGTTGCTGCCATGCTGGAGGCAGAAAGGATTGCGAAGGATCCAATGGTAAAGGGATACACTGACCTGGATGAACTGTTCGCAGACCTGAAAGCATGAGTAACGTAAAGTACACTGTCAAGCCAACAACTCAGTTTAGAAAGGATTATAAGCTGGCAATAAAGCGCGGGTTGGACATTAGTCTGCTGGAGGATGTGATTGCCACACTTGCCATGGGACTTTCCCTCCCAGAGAAGAACAGGGATCATGCCCTGACCGGGAACTGGGTCGGACACCGCGAGTGCCATGTCTTGCCAAACTGGCTGTTGGTCTACCGTATCGACAATGATGTTCTGATACTGACCTTATCACGTACTGGCTCACACAGCCATCTTTTTGATAAATGATTTTGCGTCTCGTCCTGAATCATTTCAAGCAGAAGGATTTATCATTAATGTAAAATACTGACATAACTTCAGATGATTTTCAGCATTTTTTCAATATTCTGAACCTCCTTTGCTTTCTCATCGTCTGTTACATGGACATAAAGATTCATGGTAATGCCTATATTTGAGTGTCCCAGAATCATTTGCAGGGTTTTTGGCCTCATACCGCTTTCAATACACCGCGTAGCGAATGTATGTCTTAAAACATGCATAGAGAATCTTTCAATTCCGGCTTTGTCACAATAATAAAACAGTTTAGAATCGTATGCACTGTTTTTGATTGGCGTACCGTCCTTGCGTAAAAAAACATTGTCCGGGAACTCTTTCGATTTGATCTTCATAGATTGTAATTTTTCTTTTTGATTATTTAGAATGTCTATCGCTTCCTGTGTTAACGGCACATCTCTGACACTATTTTTTGTCTTTGGTTCACCGATTTTCCATTCGCCTGTGGAATATCGGTACTCCATTGTTCTGCGGATATGTAGTACTCGCTTCTCAAAATCAATATCCGACCAGCGCAAGCCGATCATTTCCCCGGTTCTAAGTCCTGTCTGCAGAAGCAATGCAAATTGGTTGTAATTGCTTGTCCCTTTGACAGTTTTAAGAAATAATCTCTGTTCTTCAATCGTCAAGGCCCGCATTTGTTTCGCCTTTCTGCCGCTTGTGCATTTCACACTTTTGGTCACCGGATTTTTAGCAAGCAGTTCATTTTCAACGGCACAGTCAAACAACATCCGCATAACAAGACGGGTATGTTCTATGACCGAATTAGAGTATCGGGTTGACATTTGATTAAGTACATTTTGACAATGTAAAGGCTTAATTTCCTTTAATGACATATCGCCAATCAACGGTTTTATGTTCTTTTCGTACCGTTCGTTGTAATTTCTTCTTGTATTAAAGCGAATGTTCGCACCCTTTATATGATCAATCCAATAATGATACCATGCATCTACAGTGATGCTCTCGTTTTGAAATAAATCTGTATCCATCGTTAAATTCTCCTCGCATCCTAATCTGTTTTTAATTAAGAAATTCTAGTTTAAAAAATAATAAGCGTCAAGTGCATAAAGCAAAATATGTCAAAAACGTAAAAATATGAATTAATTAAAATGCCAAATATTTTATGAAAATCGCGATAAATCTGTTATAATATTGCATTAGGATTATTACTCTGTTAAAAGAATGAAACAGAAAGGTAACATCTGTCCATGCGAAAAAAAATCATTCTGATCGGCCCGGTTTATCCATATAAAGGCGGAATATCCCATTATACGGGGCTCATGTACCGTGAGCTGGAGAGGCATTATGATGTGGAGATGCTGTCTTACAAGATGCAGTATCCGAAATTTCTTTTTCATAAGGAGCAGCGGGACTACAGTAATGACAGCTTCAAAATAGAGAGCGCAAAATATATGCTCCATACGGCAAATCCGGTTAATATTATAAGGACAGCGCGATATATCAGGCGGCAGAAACCGGATATGGTACTGATTCAGTGGTGGCATCCTTATTTTGCGCCCTGCTATTTTCTACTGACGCATTTTATGGGAAAACAGAACGTCGTTTTTGTCTGTCATAATGTATTTCCCCACGAGAGGTTTCCGATGGACAAGCTGCTTACGAGAATAGCACTAAAGCGTGGGCGGCACTATATTGTACATGCGGCGGAGGAAGGTCGGGAATTAGAGAAAATCAAGGCGGAACCCGATTATGTTGTAACGCCTCATCCCACTTACAACGCCTTCCGTTTTGAGGGGATGAGCAGAGAACAAGCGCGGGAGAGGCTGCATATTACACCAGATGAGAAAATCCTTCTGTTTTTTGGGTATGTAAGGGAATATAAGGGATTGAAATATCTGCTTCGCGCAATGTCTGCGATCTGTAAGGCGGATGACAAAGTGCGGCTTTGGGTCGTAGGTGAATTTGGTGCAGACAGAGAGGAATATCGGGCGCTGATCGAGGAGCTTGGCATAGCGGCATATGTCAGAGTAGTGGACTCTTATACGCCTGATCGGGAGGTGGAGAAGTATTTCGCGGCAGCGGATCTGGTGGTGCTTCCCTATATATCTGCGACTCAGAGCGGGATCGTACAGATCGCATATGGGTTTACGAAGCCTGTGATCGTCACAGAGGTGGGCGGACTGCCGGACGTGGTGGAGGACGGTAGGACCGGGTACGTGGTAAAGCCGGAGAGCCCGGAAGCCATCGCAGAAGCGGCGATAAAGTTCTTCCGAGAGGAACAGGCGGAGCGTATGGTGGAGAATATCGAGAAGGAAGCCTACCGGTTCTCGTGGGAGAGGATGGGGGAAGTGGTGGAGGGATTTTTACAGGACTAAAAGAGCGATTGGTTTTCAGACACGTCCCTTCATCCGCCGCTCCAGTTTCTCAGTAATCCGATATTTCTCCACAAAAAATCGGACAAAATTGATGATTCGATTCAGAAAATATGCGAGAACGATGTGCTTTTTACGCAGCAACTGTATAATTACAGTATTCCGCACAAATCCCTTCTGGGGAGGAATG
>CAMWMO010000327.1 GCA_947175305.1 uncultured Lachnospiraceae bacterium | reverse complement strand
CGGTAAAGGAGGTTGTGTGCAGTAATCTACCGGGGGTTCCGCGTGCCATTCTGGCATATCAGCTCCGCACGGAGATGCTGCTTCTGATGCTGCCCTTTACGGGTCTGGCGTTTCTTGTGCACTGGTGGGAAGAAAAACCTTTTTTTACAAGAGCAAAGCTGAAAAAATACGGCGTGGTGCTCGGGCTGATGCTTCTGGGAATGGTCTTGTCCCAGATCGTTGATGTGGCGGCCTACGGCAGCACGGGATGGAAGGATTTTCGACAGTTTTTTAATGACAGGACGACCATCTATGATTTTTATCCGGAGGTGGTCACAGAGGATGCCTACAGCAGCGATCTGCAGAAGCTCGGCGTTTCCCCTGCAAAACAGACACTGCTTCGCAATTATAATTTCGGGCTGGACGAGGAGATTGATACACGGATGCTTACGGGGCTTGCGGTTTATGCGGTGGATGCCGTGGGCGGGAAGAGAGACTGGGGAGCTATTTTGAGAGAGAAGCTTTTCCTGTACCGCTACCGCACCTTTCATGCAGGCGACGCACCATACAACCTTCTGGTGCTGTTGGCATATGCAGCCTATATAATATTGGCTGTTATTTTATATGCAGAAGAGCGGCGGCAGGATGCCCGGAAGGCGGCAGGAAGACTGCTTGAATCCGGGATATGGATTGCCATGCTGGCGCTGCTGCGGAGCGCTCTTTGGCTGTTTATCCTGTTACGGGGGCGGGATCCGGAGCGGATCACACATTCCCTCTATCTGGTGGAGTTTGTGCTGCTTGCGGCGATGATCCTGAAGATGTCGCAGGAGCGCGGCGGTGGACGGCGGATAATGTTTCTGCGGGGGTGTATTACCTTGTTTTTTGTGCTGACGGTGGGAAGTCTGGCGGTAAGCCTGCCTGCTGTACAGGCGGACCAGAGCAGACGGGAGGAGATCAACCGTGACTGGCAGGATATAGACAGCTATTGCAGGGAACGGGAAGAAAATTTTTATTTTGAGGACGTCTATTCCACGGTTGCATTTTCGGGAAAACTGTTTGAAAGAAGTGACAATATTCTGGCAAACTATGATATCGCCGGTGGCTGGATGTGCAAGAGCCCGCTTTACCGGAAAAAACTTTCCATCTGGGGCATAGAGGCGGCAGAGGATGCGCTGTTGGGTGAAGGGGCGTATTTCATTATGTCGGACGCGGAGGAACGAGAGAGAGGCCTGACCTGGCTGCAGGATCATTTTGCGGAAAAGGGGAGAGAGGTGGAGATACTGGAACAGGACAGGATCAATGAAGCTTATCGGGTATACCGGATTCAGGAGAGAAAGCTATGAGTGTAGAAAAAGTATATATACGACCCATAACGGATGCTGACACGGAGAAGATCGTAACCTGGCGGAACCAGGATTTTGTGCGGAAAAACTTTATCTATCAGAAGCTTTTTACGGAGGAGGGACACAGGGCCTGGCTTAAGAATCAAGTGGAGCCGGGGCATGTGGCACAGTTTATCATTTGCGTGGAGGGTCTTGGAGAGATCGGAAGCGTCTATTTGCGGGATATTGACCGGGAGAAGGGGACGGCGGAGTACGGTGCTTTTATCGGGGAGGAGAAGGCGCTGGGATGCGGTTACGGTACCCAAGCGGCCAGACTTATTTTAGACTATGGATTCGGCACATTGGGGCTGGAATATATTTTTTTGCGCCTTTTAGAAAAAAATTCAGGGGCGCGCAGAAGTTACGAGAAAGCTGGCTTCCGTAGGATAGAAAACAAACGGGAGATCGTGAATTTGGAACAGGGAGCGTGCGGCGTTTTGTTTATGAAGATTGACCGCAGTATGTGGGAAGCAAGAGATGCGGATTGACGAGAACGGAAAACAGAAGATCGTTTCTTTTCTGAGAGATTTCAGAGCCTGGAGGATCGCAGGCGTCTTTTATATTCTGTTTTAGGCAGCGCTGCTTTTCGGCGCACGTCTGGACAGCGTGGAGAATGTGGATGTCAGAGATTTTCGTCTGTGGGCAGCCCTGCCTGTGCTCACCTTGCTTTTTGCAGTCCTGACCCGCTTTTTGTGGCTCTGCCTGGATCTGCTTCGGGAGAAAGCGGGAAGAGGATCGTCAAATAAAATAACATGTGTGCTTGAAAGGGCGGACAGATTTGCCCTTCTCGGCACCTTTTTCTTTTTGCTTCTGTGTTGGCTGCCCGTATTTCTGGCGGTATATCCGGGATTTTTTGTCTACGATGCGCAGGATGAATATGTGCAGGTGGCGACCCGGATGTTTTCTACGCACCATCCGCTGGTGCATGTGCTTCTTTTGGGCGGTATCATCTGCGGCGTTCACAAGCTGACGGATTCCTATAATCTGGGCATTGCCTGCTATATGATCTTTCAGATGATTCTTGCGGCGGGGGGCTTTACCTTTCTGATGTCTTATCTTCGCCGGAAAAAGGTATCTCCGGTTCTGCGTCTTGTAAGCCTGTTCTATTTAGGGCTGTTTCCCACGGTGGTGATGTTTACCCTGTGTTCTGCCAAGGATGCGCTGTTTACGCTGGCGCTTCTGTTGCTTTTGATCAGTCTTTTGGAAATGGGGACCAGGGCAGAGGACTTTTATGCCTCCGCAGGATGGCAGATCCTTTTTGTCCTGAGCGGTGCGGCAATGATGCTTTTTCGTAACAACGGCTTTTATGCCTTTCTGGTCATGATCCCGATCCTGCTTTTTCTGCAGAGAAAGCGCTGGCGGCGGTTCCTTATGCTTGCGGTGTGTGCGGTGGCGGGGTGCCTTCTCATAAACGGCGGTTTAAAGGCGGCTCTGCATGCGCAGTCCGGCGAGTATCAGGAGCTTTTGACAGTGCCGATCCAGCAGCTTGCCAGAACCTACAAGTATGCGCCGGAGGCTTTTTCACCGGAGGATGAGGAGATCCTGCATGAGGTTCTGTCCGAGGAAGCGCTTCGACTGTATACCCCCAGACTTTCCGATCCGGTCAAGTACCGCTTTGACAATGAGACTTTTGCGGGAGACAAGGCCAGGTATGCCGGACTCTGGCTGCGGGTGGGGATGAAAAAACCACTGATCTATCTCAATGCCTGGTGGATGACCTCCTACGGATTCTGGTATCCCGACATGGTGATCAATGTGTATGGGGGCAATACTGTTTTTACTTTTACCTATCGCGATAATTCTTATTTTGGCTATGAAGTGGAGCTGCCGGGCGTCAGGGAGAGTAAGATTCCCTGGCTGGACGAGGTGTATCGCAAGCTGTCGCTGGAGGTCTGGAAGGAGAAGGTG
>CAMWMO010000326.1 GCA_947175305.1 uncultured Lachnospiraceae bacterium | reverse complement strand
GCAGAGAGAAAATCAATATTGAGATGGCGCGAAAGAAAAAGACAGTTACAGCTCTTGCAGAAGCCTATGGTGTGAGCCGAGCGAGGATGAACGTCATTCTTAACCAGAGAGAAGTGTCTGTTGTTTCTGCAGGAAGGCTAGCAGATGCTCTTGGGTGTGATGTAACTGAAATCTTAGAAGGGGGAAAATGATATGTCCAAAATAGTTTTTTCAGATTATTACATGACAGAGGAGGCGAGTTTAAAGGGGTACACAGTAGCAAATGTCAGCTTCGGTATTAATTACAAAGATACAGGAATGCTGATTGAATTGGAACGCGAAATTGATAATGTGACGCTGGGAGTTGATATCCTCTATGATCCCGACAGTGAAGAGTAGGGAGAGCCATGTCAGATTTCACAGGAGTATGTGAAGAGTATCAACTAATGGAACAGGAGGATCGGATCATGGATGAAAAATATTTTGACTGTTCGACCTGCAGATACCGCTATGCTCATTTCCCAGGATATGGATGATTTTGAGATCTCCATGCAAGAGTGTCTTTGTGACGGCGAGGATTATGAAGAAGAACAATGAGAGGTGGTGAAAGTGAAACATTGTGAAAAATGAAGATTTAGGATTTGTGTGCATATTTAGAAATTTTTGGACTGGCCTTGGTATCTGGATATTAATACAAAGGTTCTCTTTATACATATGATCCTTAAGGCAAACTGGAAGGAGGGAAGATTTAGAGATATAACGGTGCCACGAGGGTCTTTCGTATCGTCGATTGCAAAGTTGGCAGAAGAAACGGGATTGACAAACGATGAGGTTAGAACGGCAATTTCGCACTTGATAAATACCAAAGAAGTTACCAAGCAAAGCACAAATAAATATACCGTGTTTACAGTGGTCAATTATTCTTTTTATCAAGATAATCCCAATCGTCTCCCAAGCGGGTCACAATCTATTCCCGTTCTATTCCCAACAATAGAACAAAGCAACAAGGGAACAAAGAAACAAGATTATAGAAATATCGTAAACGATATTTCTTGCTCGGAGCCGCAAAAAGCTGCTCAGAACCCAAGTGGCATATCGTTGCCGCTTAATGATAAAAGTTTTTATGAAGTCCCGATGGACAAGATTGCCCTATGGCGGGAAACCTATCCTGCCGTAGATATCGAGCAGGAGTTGCGGCGCATGATTGCGTGGCTTGATGCGAACCTGGACAAGAGAAAGACTCGTCGAGGAATCGAGAGGTTTATAAATAGCTGGCTGGCTCGTACACAGGACAGTGGAGGTAGCAAGGGAAAGAAGGAGGCGAGAGAGGAAGTTGGAAACAATGCGTACAATTCTGACGCGGGGTGAAAACGAATTTCGCGGGAAATTGCTGAAGCAGGAACAGATTTCGATAGACGAGCTGACTTACCTTTTGGGTGAATATGATCTCCAAGAGTACGGTGAAGCGGTCTTTTCGGACGATCCAAAGGCACAAAATGGAAGGTTTAGGAGTGCACGGTCAATGATTCCGTTTGAGCATCTGGATAAAAGAGCAAAAGACTTTGAATGGACTTTATATGGCGACAACAACCCGGAAGCGGAAAATGGCCGCAAGATGGCAAATGCCTTTGTGCTGAATTTTCAGAAGTTCCGGCGGGCTGGGAAAGGGTTGTACATACACTCTGTCACCAAAGGGACAGGCAAAACGTATCTGTCTTATTGCCTGGCTAACGAAGTGATGGCACGGTATGACGTTAATGTGAAATTCACAAGCGTTCTTGAATATCTCGATCTGACCAAGAAAGGGTATAGCAGTATGGCGGACAAAGAAGAAAAAGATGGAATCGCGAAAGCCACAGTCTTGATTTTGGATGATATAGGTGTGGAGGTTAGCCGGGAGTGGGTAAACACGACGCTTTATCAGCTAATCGATTACAGATATTCAAACAAGTTGATCACCGTTATAACAAGTAATTATCCTATCGAGCAGCTAAAAGCCGATGATCGGATCAAGGACCGGATCAATAACATGTGCCTGCCGCTTCATATTCCGGAGGTATCTATTCGGGCCATGGAAACAGATCGGGAAAATAGTGAATTTATCAAGGATGTGTTTGAATCAAAATAAAACCCCTTACCAAAGCTGCGGCTCTGATAAGGGTAAGTAACCCGTCAACCTAGCAAATGAGGGTATGCATGGATTATAACACTCCTGCTACCCTCTGTAAAGAAAGGGGCTAAAAAGTGATAAATGAAGTATTAAACAAGGCGGCGGCAATAGAACTTTTTGAGAAAGAAGCAATTTTATTCGGTACAAGTGATGTTGTTCCCTTTTACCGGGCAATAGAGCTTTTTGGAGAAGAAGCGGCGATATTTTTTGATGAAAACATAAAGTGGGAGGGATATTTAAAAGGCGGTGAAGATTGGAACGCATGGGGCGCATGTACTGATAAAAGACCGATGACAAACTATCTTTATAAAGCCGGTTTTCTGAAATTGGTAACAGAACATAATTATATGCTCGTTATAAAAGCTCATAACGAGAGTGAGGGTGGACATATCTTTGATAAATATTGGGAGGAACGCATCCGCAGGATAGATGAGCGGGATGCAGAGGAGGAACGCAAGAGAGCAGAACGCAAGGCGAAACGCGCCGCAGCTAAAGCCGCCAGAGAAGCGGCGAAAAAAGAGCAGGAGGGTCAGCAGTAATGGAAGAATATGGAATGGTTTACAGAAAGAATAAAACTATGTTTGTGATTGGGAAACATAGCGCGGGCGAGGCGTTTTGGAGTAATGAAGAAGTAAGGCGGCAAATTGAGGATATTGCAGAGGCAAGACCGCACTGCTTTACGAATGAGGCGGCAGCAGACATTTTCATGTTGGGATATATTCATGGAAAACGTGCAGAACGCGCGAGAAGAAAAAGAAGATATGCGGGCATGAATGAGGAACAGCAGTTTTACAAGAACCATATTTCTGAAATGTTAGCAACCATTCGTAATGTGGAATGGCTTAGAAAGATTTACTCATTCATCAAGGTGTTTGCAGATGATAAGGAGGGCGCGGCATGAACGAGATTATTGTGAGAAATGATGTGAAGAACCGCGACCCCATGAGTGATGATCGTCTGCGGATGCTGTTAAATTATGCGGCCGGTATCATCGCGGAGATTTTAGGGTTTGCGCTTGCGTTTGTGATTGTTTTGGCTATGGTAAAGCAGTTGTACGAATGGTTTTGCCTGAAGGTAAATGGGATAAAAAAGAAGCAAAAAAATATATCTTCCGAACTGT
>CAMWMO010000325.1 GCA_947175305.1 uncultured Lachnospiraceae bacterium | reverse complement strand
CATCGCTTCCTTAGGGCGAGTTGTTGTCGGACTGGCGGGGCATACCGCCATAATACACGGCTTATTCGAGATTCTCAGGGCTTGAATCCTTTTCCATAGTAAGGTTGCAACTTAATCGGGCATCGCATCGCCAAGAGCATCATTCCGGACTAATCTATATATGTGGGGGTTATTTTGAAATGGCAAAAAGGGCTGGAGCGATTTTTGGCACGTAAGGCGTAGATATAAAGGCAGTTGCTTGTCGGGGTTGGATGAAATGGAGAGTTATTTTGAAAGGGCAAAAATTTTGACACGCTTTTACATCGCTTTTACACGATGGGAGGAAAATGAGGAGTCCGGACTCGGATTATTTTACATTAGACTTTATATCACATATTTTTCTTTTGTGATAATTCCTTATATATCTCCTCATCTCGATCCTGATAAAGTTGCAACATCAAAAGACCGCTCATAGCTTTTAATTCCCTATGATATGGTTCTATAACGTCATATAATTTCTTATCTTCGCTAATTAATGCCTGAAGTCTATTTTCGACATCGGCCTTAGAAATTTTCCCCATCTTTAGAGCGGTATGAAATTCCTCTAATTTGTAAATCAGACAGGCATCTTTTGCGTAGTCCAAAATATTCCTAATATCTTCACAAATATTATATGTTTCCTCTGCATGGATATATTTACATGCCATAAGGATTGGATCAATGAACATGCGTCGACTCTCATAATTCTTTTCTATATATGAAATGCCTCTCCCAATATTTTCACATGACTCTATTTGGTTTTCATGTTTATTATCATTGTTATCTTCCGTTTCTGTCAGCAACCATCTTAAATCAATATTTTTATCAACAGAAAGACACTTATTTATGATAACATCGTAGTCAAAACTCTTTCTGTTGTACCAATTAGAAATTGTTTGTTTTGTAACACCTAAAAAATCAGCTAATTCACGATTCCCATTAAGATGGAAATATTTCTTAATTTTATCAAGAGTCAACGTTTTGTTTACCATAGAGGCCCTATTAATAAATTTTAACATTCAAAAAGTGTACAATACACAATCTGTTTACTAATTTTGCAATGTTATTTCTTCAATACAAAATTAGTGTTTTTATGTCAATCTCGCAAGAGCAAAGAAATGAAATACGCCGCAGGCTTCCCTGGGGAAGTATGGCGCTGATAGCGAAAGCGTGTGGGCTCTCGCGCATGGCTGTATCCAACTGGTTTCGCGGCGGGAACTCCGGCCGGATAGAAGCAGCCGTTATGAAGGCGCTCGAGATTGAGGTAAAGCGCCAGAATGAGATACAGTCAAAACTGGAGAAGCTATTAGGATAAAATCATGATGTGTTCCCAGTCATATACAGCCGTATCTCACCATCATACAGACAGCATGACACGCTGCCTGTATGATGCGGCTGTACATGGCAAGGGGCAATATCTGGATCAGTATAAGGATGCCTCCAATATGGCGAAAGCCATCGAATTTGCCGAGATGCATGCAGTTCTTACCGAAGCGGGTAAAATATATTCGGAGAGCATCGTCAATACCAACAGCACGGCGCTTTCACCGCTGTACGCTGCTTTCAATCAGGTCTATCCCGACCGATACAGTTACCACCGGTTCGCGAGATATATGCGTCTGGTAGGCAAATCGGGCGCCGGAGAGCTTGTAAGGGATAAGCGGGGAGGCAATAATCATAAGATAAACGATGTAGTGAAAAAATGGCTGCTTGATGCCATGAGCAGCGGTAAAAAATACGGGCCGACACAGATACACCGGTTTATAAGTGAGCTGTGTGCAGGATACGGCTACACCGTACCTTCCCTGTCATGGGTAAAGGCCAACTATTACAAGATGATGCCTCTCGTGATTGGACAGCGTAACGGGAATGACGAGTGGACATATAACGAGCTGCCCTATGCTGGCATTTCACGTGCCAGCGCGCCCGGTGGACAATGGCAGATAGACGGCTGGCGGTTACCGTTTTATATGGCCGGATTCAAGACACTAACTTTGTTTGGAGTGCTTGACGCCCATAGCGGGAAGTACGTGGGCTATCATGTAGATCTGTCGGAAAACACCGAAACGATTCTCAAAGCCATAGAAAACGCGGTAGGGAATACCGGCACGTTACCGCAGGAAATCCTTTCGGATAACCATTCCTTCAATCAGACAAAGGAAGCTGAGAATTTTAAGGAATCACTGGAGAAATTAGGCTGTAAATGGACTGTGAGCCAGAATCCAAGGTATAAGGGTATAGTCGAAAGGAGTTTCGGTACATTCGGAGAAAGGCACTGCAAGAAAATGTACGGCTATGTCGGCGAGGGAATAAGATCCCGTCGGGCAAACGGTCGTACATCACAGGAGCTCATGGATAAATTTACCCGTTCCGGAGCCTTCCTGACCGAAGAGCAGATCAAATTGATAGCAATAGAGCTGGTGGAGGAATATAACGCCACATGTTCAGATAATTGTAGTACAAGTCCCAACGAAAGATATAGCAGCAAAGAGAATATCGGCATACCGGTTGACAACATGCAGCAATTATCCCTGTTTATCCGCAAGAGCCTGCATAAGGTAAAACGCGGGCAAATAAATATAGAGCGGGCAGGAATGGTGTATGAGTATCAGCTGGATGCATCACAATTCATGGATATGAACAATAAAACGGTAGCGGTTCGATATACCGATCATGACCGGATATACCTTTTTGATGCAGAGACAGACCGGCCACTGGGCAGTGTACCAAGAAAGCGCTATGCTCACGGTGCGTTGTGCGATCAGACATATGAGGATATTGAAATACTGAACAGACATAAAGGACGTTTGAACGGCATTAAAACAGCAATCAAACGGCAGCAGGATGCTATTGCAATGCGTGCACAGTCTGTTGATCCGGAGGCCGCATATGCAATGAACGCCAAACTGACACCAAAGAATATAATTGAATCATTCAAGGAATCCGGACTAAGATCACTCGAAGCACAACGACTTGGGGTTGATCTGGATCTGGTTACAAATATTCCGGTGTTCAGCGAGGTAAATATCCCTGCACCAGAAGAGAGGAGGCAAAAGCGCGACAGGGAAGCGCCATTGGCGCCATTGCACCATAAAATAAGAGTATTGAAAAACTGATGATACAAGTAATGGATACGATAAAAGAACAGGAATTGCGCGAACTTAAAGCGCAGCTCTCCGGATATTGCTCAGATAAGGGCATAAGTAAGGCTGATCTGGCGGTAAAGGCACAGGTGAGCGGAGCGACACTGTCGGCCATAGAG
>CAMWMO010000324.1 GCA_947175305.1 uncultured Lachnospiraceae bacterium | reverse complement strand
AACCGAGGTCGTATAAGGAGCTTCCTATGCGAATGGGAGAATTAGGGCTTGTACATCGTAATGAAAGGTCAGGAACATTACATGGTCTCATGAGAGTACGTTCCTTTACGCAGGATGATGCTCACATTCTTATGAGAGAAAATCAGGTAATGGATGGGATACAAGGTGTTATGCGTCTTATTGATGAAGTTTACCGGAAGTTTGGTTTTTCATATGAAATTGAATTATCAACGAGACCAGAGCATTCCATAGGCAGAACTTGGCAATGTGGAACGATTCAGCTTGATTTTCAGCTTCCGCAAAGATTTGATATTGACTATATTGGGGCAGATGGAGAGAAACATCGCCCGATTATGTTGCATAGAGTTGTATTTGGCTCGATAGAACGTTTTATTGGTATTTTACTGGAACATTATGCGGGAGCTTTAGAGAAAAATGATATGTCTGTATCCGTAAGACAAAGAGACGCAGAGAGTGACAAACAGGACATGGGAGAAATGAGTCTTGAACAAGTGGTCAATTTGGTAAAGAGAGGTGAGATGGAATGAAAGCAACAATCGTTTTAATTGCAGATAACGATGCTGAGAATTTTGGTAGAAAATTGATGTTGGAAGCACATAGGTATGGAAAGATGGGGTTTGAAATGGCAAGACTACCACAGCATGTTTCCTTAAAGCAGCCATTTGCGATTCCTAGTTTAGAGAATATGGAAGTATTCTTTGATGGATTCGCAAAGGAAGTATGTCCATTTGATATTGAATTTGTGGATATAGATGTATTCCCATCTAATGTCTTAGGTGGAGCTGAATCTGGATGTATGAGCTTGCGAGTAAAAGAAACTCCGCAGCTTGTAGAAGCACAGAAAAGGTTAAACGAAGAATTATATAAAGTATTTGGACCGTGTCCGGCAGAACATGACAATGACTATATTTTTCATATGACATTTGCTATTGGTGGTGCAGACTATGAATCATATCAAAGGGCATATGATGAATTGGTAAAGAGTGATTTTAATCAGACATTTAGGTTTAGTAAACTGGGTTTACTATATTATGACGATGATAATATTACTCCGGGAACATACTTTTGTTATAAGGTTTGTGATATATAATACTACAGCAGGTAGTGATGTGCGGACTGTTCCGAGAGCGAGTCGAGAAGATAATATCCCATCGTGGAAGACCATAGAAAAGGCCGTTTTTGTGCTGATAGATCAAAAATGTTTTGAGTAACTATTATACGACTTTAGGGATAATAAATATAAGAATGCCGGAATCGCAGAAAAGAAGAAGACTGAAAGAGGATAAATATTACCGTTTATAGAAGATCGGCTGCGGAATAGTCGCAATGAGTGACGCGGAGTTATATTTGACGCTTCAAAATAGCGGGTACAGTCTGAGCGTTTCCTCCACGTTTGATGAAAATATCCGGCAGACCGGATTGTGCAAAATGGACGCCTACAGAGATTATATAGAACGGATGTATCACACAAAAATTCTATCCGTATACTGAGGAAGGTTTTTCTGTTTGCGATCAGTGCACACACGAGTTCCATAAGGAAGGTTTCCCCGCCCTTCGTGTAATATAATAAAATAGTACACTATATTGTAAATTTCTCCTCCATCAAATAAATTTTTCCTTGATAAAATAATAATAGCGTAACCTGTAAATATTATTCAAGCCATAATTGGGGGAGGGAGAAGTACCTATGAGAAAGATGTTACGACGTGCGGCATCGGTTCTTTTGGCATTTTCCATAGTGATGACAATGGGAATGCCCGTGCAGGCGCAGACAGAAACCGGCATTTCGGTGCAAACCGTTGCTTCGGAAGAGTCTGAAAGCACAGTATCAGAGGAAGTACAGCCGGCAGAAGATCAGACAGTGTCGGACGGAGAAGAGACGCCTGAAGGTTCGGCAGGATCAAGAGAAGAAACACCGGACGAAGATCATCGGAAACCGGAGGATGAAAGCACCTTGGAAGATATGGCAGGTTCAGACGACGAAACCGTATCAAAGGGTGAGACTGAGTCGGAAGGTGAAACCGTATCGGAGAATACGACGCCGCCGGAAGAGGAAACCATATCGGAAAATACGCTGCCGTCGGAGGTAAGCGCGCGGGATACAGAGGGCGCGTTAGCGTTTAACCCGGACAGTAAATATGCTATGGTAGCACAGTCAAGCGGTTTGGCAGTAAATGCAACTGCGAAAGGATGGGGGAGCCACATCCGGGTGGGCGCTGCGTATTATAGGGACAGCAATAAAATTCTGGACGAAAAGGCGCAGTTTGTCATTACGCCGGCTGACAGCGCTGACATCGCGAATGAAGCTATAATTGCAGGGGACGGAGAAGTTAAGGTACGGATAGAGAGCCTTATTGACGGGGACAAGTATCCGTTTAGAGTGGAGACACCCAATAATTATGCATTTGCGGATGCAGATAAGCGTTATGATAAAGAACAGGAAATATACCTGATCAAAAAGACCGATGAGGATCAGGGTACTTTGCAGGCGGCGTCAAATGGCAGATATGCTACCATTGAAGACGGTGAATTACGGTTTAAAGAGGGCACAACCGAAGACCAGGCGGAAAAGTTCCTGTTCGCTGAGAATCCGGGAATTCTGGATACAACAATCCGAATCGAACATAAAGCAAGCGGAAAGTACATTAAGACATATAGGGAAAACGGGACACCGCTTACGGTGGATGGAAACGCCGATGAAGAAGGCGTTGCATTCAGCAAGGCAGTATTTGACTCGAATGATACGGATACGATTGACGGCCTGACATTCGTAACGGTATCCTTGGTGTCCGAGGACTATGGAAACGGCGTCGGGTCCGTTTTCTGGGATGACGGACAGAAGGCGGAAGAGGTCAAGTCTCATGGTAGGGTAGACGGAAACGGGTGGGAAACGATCCGTATCCTTGGAAACGGCGACGGAACCGTCTCCTTCAAAGACAGCTGTTATGACCAGTATATTACAGTAAAAGACGGAAAACTGATGTGTGGTCAGCTCCCGAGAGAAACGGAAAGGGAAGAACTGACTGATCAGGAGAAATTTATTCTTTATACGGAAATCACACCGCTGCCTGCAGAAGATTTGAGCTTCGATGAAAGCAGCAGGACGCAGAGTACCATTGATTTATTATGGAAGAATCCCCTGAGTCTGTTCACTGGCATTGAAGTATGGCAGAAGAAAGCCTCGGAGGCCGATGAGGCTTATCGGAAATTCGGGGAAGCCGGAAGCGAAGAAAAATATATGGCCACAGGTCTGGAAAAA
>CAMWMO010000323.1 GCA_947175305.1 uncultured Lachnospiraceae bacterium | reverse complement strand
GTAAAGAACCAGCCCTTCGCCCTCTGCAGGATAAGCGGCTTCGGCTTCCTGACCGTGGACGAGATCGCAAAGGCGAACAAAGGAAAGCCCGGCGACCCCATGCGGATCGAAGGCTGCATCCGCTACTGCATGGAACTTGAAATGCAGGAGGGGCACCTGTACCAGGACAAGCAGCAGTTCCAGAAAAAAGTATATGAACAGTTAAACAGGGGCTACCAGGGGGAGGCCGTCACGGAAGTGGAGGTCTACAAGGTGCTCTACCAGATGGTCAAGGAAAAGCAGATGTACTATGACAGCGGCGCCCTTTACCCGGCGAACATGTACGGGTATGAGTGCGGTGCGGCTAAAAACCTTGCATCGCTTCTTTTAGCGGAACAGAAGGAACCGGCAGACATCACCTTCCTGCTGGCGGAAGCCCAGAGAGAATTAGGCATCAGCCTGTCAGAAAAGCAGGAGGAGGGCGTAAGGAAGGCATTCAGCCACCCGGTCAGCATCATCACCGGGGGACCCGGCACCGGGAAGACCACGGTGCAGAGGGTGCTCCTTTATGTCCATGAAAAGCTGGGCGGCGGCAGCGTGCTGCTGACAGCGCCCACGGGAAGGGCGAGCCGCAGGATGGCGGAAAGCACGGGATGGCAGGATGCCATGACCATGCACAGCGCCCTTGGGCTTACCAGCGACGAGGACAGCGAGGAAACGGAGGGCATGCTGGAGGCAGGCTTCATCATTGCGGACGAATTCACCATGTCCGACATGAGGCTGTCACACATCTTTTTTGACCATATCCGGACGGGGACCCGCCTGGTGCTTGTGGGGGATGTGGACCAACTCCCCAGCGTAGGCCCCGGCAATGTGTTCCGCGAGCTGGTACAGTGCGGCGTGATCCCGGTAACGGTGCTTGACATGGTTTTCCGCCAGTCAGGGGACAGCCGCATCGCGGCCAACGCAAGGCGGATGCAGGAGGATGACGCAGGGCTTGATTATGGTACGGGCTTTACCTTCATAGCCGCAGGGAGTGCGGCGGAGGCTGCAGAAAAGACGCAGGAGCTGTACCGGGCCAGCGTGGAAGCGTTTGGCGAGGACAAGGTGCAGGTGCTGACGCCCTACCGTAAGACGGGGGAGGCCAGCGTGAATGCCCTGAATGAACGGCTCTGGGAGATGGTGAACCCGAAAGAGGAAGGCAAGCCGGAGATCCGTTCCGGCAAGCGCATATTCCGCCTGGGCGACAGGATCATCCACAACAAGAACAAAGACCAGTTAAGCAACGGCGACATAGGGCGCATCACGGACATTTTTGCTGACGAGGACGGGACGGAGCTTGCAAGGCTTGAGTTCTCAGACGGGCGGCATGTGGAATACAACAGCGACGAGCTGGAGATGGTGGAACACGCCTATGCCACGACTGTCCATAAGAGCCAGGGGAGCGAGTACCCAATGGTGATCCTGCCGTGGCTGCCCATGTTTTACAAGATGCTCAGGCGGAATATCCTTTATACCGCCGTGACCAGGGCAAAGACGCAGGTTGCCATTATCGGGAGTAAGAAGGCCATTTACACGGCCATCCACAATACGGAGTGCGACAGGCGCAATACCCGGCTTGGGGAGCGCGTCATAAAGGAATACAACCGGCTGCTGGAGGAAAAGAAGGATATGCCGGAGGACAGTGCGTACCGGCAGGAAGTAATGAACCTATAGGAAAAAACAGGAGGAACCGGATATATGGAAGATTTAGAGAAAAGTACAGAAAAATCAGAAACAGAAGAAACAAAGGAGCTGGAGATCAACCAGCGTATGTCGGAGAGGGCGGATGACATAGACAATGCGACCTACCGCTATCTGGCAGAACTGCTGGAGCTGGATGGGGATGACCCGGAAGAAAAATTCCCGTGGAATATTGAAATCCTCAGAAAAGTATTCGACAGTGCTGTCTGCGCTTTACAGGAACACGGATATGCAGTATGCAACCCGTATGTTTCCGTTTCAGAGAGCGGCAGGCAGTATTTTTGCACACCGTCTGAGTGCGGGTGTGAGAGCTGCAGCTGCCAGGATGAATTCATGGAAAAAGAAAGGATCTTTTCCAGTATTGAAGATGCCGTTACACGCGGCGGACTGAAGGTACTGGATGGGGATGATGACAGCATTATTGTGAGGAACAGCAGGCTGGACATGGATTTTGAGATTTCCATCAGACAGCTTGAAGAATGACAGGTGGCGTATGGAGAAAAAAGATTATAAAAAGGAATTCTGTGCCTTAATGGACCGTTTTGCATTCCGCTATTCCAAGTGGCAGATATGGAACGATTTCCTAAGCCTGTCAGCAATATCCCTTGCTAATGTAATGCCGGTGCCGGAGAAAGAGGAGCGGGAGAAGCTGTACCTCTCTATTATCAACAGCTACCAGAAGGAGGACCAGGAGGTTTTCCCTAAGATGCTGGAGCTTGTGGTGCTGGCGCTGGAGGAAAATCCGGAACAGGACTTCTTAGGGAGCCTGTACCATCACCTTGGGCTGCATCAGGAACAGAAAGGCCAGTTTTTTACACCCTACCATATCTGCCATTTCATGTCCGAGCTGCAGTTTGCAGGAGATGAGAAAGAGGAGCAGCTTAAGGAAAAGGGATATATCAGTGTGAATGACCCGGCATGTGGCGCAGGAGCCATGCTCATTGCTTTTGCAAATGTGGCTAAAAAGCACGGAATCAATTACCAGAAGCATGTGCTGTTCGTGGCGCAGGATATTGACCGCACGGCAGCCATGATGTGCTATATACAGTTATCCCTGTTGGGGTGCCCCGCCATCGTGATCATCGGGGACAGCCTTGCGAAACCTTTTTTGCATCCGAATAACGAGGCATGGTATACCCCCTTCTTTTACCTGAACCAGTGGCGTTTTATGCCGGGGCAGGCAGGAGAGGAAAGAGCGGATGGTATGGATGCAGGTTGTGGTCAAGATATGATAGAGGCTGCGGACAGCCTGCTGGGAAGTATGAAACTGCTGGAAGGCGCAGACGGGCAGCTTATGCTGTGCATGGAGCAGGCATCTTGAGATAAGCCCAAAAGCAGACAAAGAAGGAAGGAGCCAGAAGATGGAGAATGAAGCAGACATCCAGTTTCAGTTAGGCATATTGCGGCGGGACGGCTATCATGCTGCCGCACGGATTATCGAATCTATGCAGGGTAAGGTCAGCCGGGAGGCTGAAATGAAATATTTGAAAGAATTTGTCAGGCAGAGCTGTTTCGATGAAGAAACCAGCAGGGACCAGCTCCGCTGCCTGTGGACGGCATACTGC
>CAMWMO010000322.1 GCA_947175305.1 uncultured Lachnospiraceae bacterium | reverse complement strand
CTTGTCTCGTGGGCTCGTAGATGTGTATAATATACATGGTCAGGGGCCCCAGAATATTGAACACGGTACGGAAGCCCAGCTCCTTGCGGATCGGTCCCACATATTTCATGGAAGTATGATATTTCTGGGCAAAGAAGAAGCACATGCCCACCTCGCGTAAAAGCTTCTCGCACAGTTCAGGGCTCTGATCGATATTCACGCCCAGCGCTTCCAGGCAGTCCGCCGTGCCGCACTTGGAAGAAGCCGCCCGGTTGCCGTGTTTCGCTATTTTCATACCACCTGCCGCACAGACCAACGCCGAAGTGGTAGAGATATTAAAGCTCTGGGCATTGTCACCACCGGTTCCGACAATCTCAAAAATATCCAGATCTGTCTTCATCTTCATGGCGTGATCCCGCATAGCCGCCGCACAGCCTGCGATCTCATCAGTGGTCTCCGCCTTCGTGCTCTTGGTGGACAGCGCCGCCAGAAATGCTGCATTCTGAGTCGGGGTGGTCTCTCCGCTCATGATCTCATTCATCACCGTGTAAGCTTCATCGTAGGTGAGATCTCCCTTGTTTGCGATTTTTTCAATTGCTTCTTTGATCATTTTCTTCCTCCATTCCGAGGCTTTTGTGCCTCCTACAATAAAAAGATTAATTTGATAATTCTATGAAATTGCGAAGCATCCTGCCTCCCTCCGGCGTCATGATGGACTCCGGGTGAAACTGTACCCCATAAATGGGATATTCTCTGTGCTGTACTGCCATCACTTCCCCGTCCGTAGTGCGTGCTGTGACCTGAAGGCAGTCCGGAATCGTATCCGCATCCGCCGCTAGGGAATGATATCGTGCCACCAACATTTTGTCCGGGCAGCCCCGAAACAGGGGACACTCCTTATCAAAAGTGATCTCCGACTGCTTCCCATGCATCAGCTCGGCGGCATAGGCGATCACCGCCCCGAAAGCCGCGCAGATTGCCTGATGCCCGAGGCACACCCCCAGCGTGGGAATCCGTTTTCCCAGAACTCTGGCCGCCTCCATAATGATACCCGCCTGCTCCGGTCTGCCGGGTCCCGGCGAGAGAATGATCTGTGCCGGCGAAAGTGCCTCGATCTCCTCCACGGTCATCTCATCGTTGCGGATCACCTTGATATCAGGATCTATCTCACCGATAAGTTGATAAAGATTATAAGAAAAGCTATCATAATTATCAATTAGTAGAATCATACGAACCTCCATTCATTCGCCTTACAGACATGCAAATCAGCGCTACTCTTCCTCACACAGCTCGAGTGCCCGGATCACCGCCTTCGCCTTATTGATGCATTCGTTGTATTCCTTCTCCGGATCCGAGTCCGCCACGATCCCTGCGCCGCTCCTGACAAACACCTTCCCGTTCTTCCGGTAGGCGATGCGGATGGCGATACAGGTATCCATATTGCCGGTAAAATCAATGTAGCCTATGGCGCCGCCGTAGATGCCCCTCTTATTCTGTTCCAGCTCGCCGATCAGCTGACAGGCCCTGATCTTCGGTGCCCCCGACAGGGTTCCCGCAGGAAGCACCGCCTCAATGGCATCCAGTGCATCCAGATCCTCCCTGATTTCTCCCCGCACCGTAGAGCCAATGTGCATCACATGGGAGTATCTCTCAATGGAGTGCAGCTTTTCCACCTGCACCGTGCCAAACTTGCTGACCTTCCCCAGATCGTTCCGTCCCAGATCCACCAGCATGTTATGCTCCGCCAGCTCCTTGGGATCCTGCAGAAGCTCCTTCTCCAAAGCCAGATCCTCCGTCTCTGTCTTACCTCTGGGCCTCGTGCCTGCCAGCGGAAAGGTATGCAGCACACCGTCTTCCAGCTTCACCAGCGTCTCCGGCGACGCTCCCGCCACCTCCACATCCGTGCCCGCAAAATAAAACATATAAGGGGACGGATTCACGGTCCGCAAAACCCGGTAAGTGTTTAACAGGCTTCCCTCAAAGGGTGCCTCCAGCCGGTTAGAAAGCACGATCTGAAAAATATCTCCCTCCCGGATGTGGCGCTTAGCGCGCTCCACGATATCACAGTAAGCCGCCTCGTCAAACAGAGGCTTCACCTCTCCCGTAAGACGCCCCGCATCTTCTTTCTTCTTCTCCCCTGTGCGCAGAAGATCCGCCATCTGCCCAAGCTCCCGCACCGCTCTGTTATAGCCGGTCTCTCCCTCCGCAAGCGGCATATTCACGATCAGAATGATCTTCTGTCTGAAATTATCAAAGGCGATCACCTTGTCAAAGAGCATCAGATCCACATCCTTAAAGGCCTCCGTATCCGGCACCCCGGTTCGGATGGTGGGTTCGCTGTAGCCAAGGTAGTCGTAAGAAAAATATCCTACCAGACCGCCGGTAAAAGAGGGCAGTCCGGGCAATCTGGGACTTTTATACTCGGCAAGAATCTCCCGTAGCTTTTCGGACGGATCCTCGGTGTGCAGGGTGACATCCCCCACCTTCATCTCGCCGTCCACGCAGGTGATCTCCATCTTAGGATCATATCCCAGAAACGTGTACCGTCCCCACTTCTCCTTCTCCGCCACTGACTCTAACAGATAACAATGGGAAGATACGTTTTTTAAGATCCGAAGCGCCTCGATGGGCGTGCAGATATCTGAAAGCATCTCACAGCTGACCGGGAGCGCCTTGTACTCTCCGGTGGCTGCGATCTTTTGTACTTCCTCTATGGATGGTGAAAATTTCATGGCAGATAACTCCTTTCAAAAAAAATCGCCCCTGACAGAACTCTATGGTTCTATCAAGGACGAATCATTACAATCCGCGGTGCCACCTTGATTCACGAAAAAACTTCGTGCCCTTAGCAGGATACCAGCATATCCCCGGCCTCTGACGCGGGCCATACGTTGCAGAATACTCTGCGCCATGCGCATTTGACTGCACCCTCAGCGGTCCATTTGATGACTTGTTTCTCACCTGACTCTCAGCAACACAGGCTCTCTGTATAGGCATGATCACCTTTATCTCCGCTTCAACGGTTTACCACATTAAATTTTCTATAGAATACCACCTGTGAAAACGGCTGTCAAGAATTTTTATTTAAAATACGCTACGCCGCTCTCAAAGATCTTCATATCCTGATTGCCAAAGATATTGATCGCCACGGATTCGCCTCTTCTCTCCGCGTGCGCCATCTTGCCAAGGCATCGACCATCGGGAGAGGTAATTCCCTCAATGGATGCGTAGGAGCCATTGATATTCCACTCCTCATCCATAGAGACGTTACCGTCCGCATCCGCATACTGGGTCGCCACCTGTCCATTGGCAAAGAGCTTGTCG
>CAMWMO010000321.1 GCA_947175305.1 uncultured Lachnospiraceae bacterium | reverse complement strand
AAAGTGCGAGAGCGCGGGCGTCATCGAATGCCGCTCCTCGGGCATGAAGGGAACCTATATCAAGGGCTTAAACGATGTGGTGTGCGCAGAAGTAGAGAAGCTCAAGGACCAGGGAAGGTTCTAGAAATAATTGTCAGAAGGATCTGCGAAAAGTGCTGATTTTGCGCGATGTAGATCCTTTTTTGATGCTTTTGGAGAAGACTAATTTGGGAAAATGTATCGAAAAACCTTGTAATTTTTAATATTTTCTTTATAATGAAATATGGTATGGATTCTATTAAGGTGGAAGGAGTGTGACTATGAGTTCATTGATCGATACGCATGCTTTTGATTATGTGAATGTATTAGATAAGGCGATGGACGCATCATGGCTTAGAAATGAAGCCATTTCAAACAATCTTGCCAATGCGGACACCCCGGGATATAAGAGACAGGATGTGAATTTTGAGACCCAGCTTGCCAAGGCGCTGCGGAGCTCCAGATATAAGACTATGGATGCGAAGGTGGCGGATGTGAAGATGAACCGCCTTAACCCCATTGCTTACACAGACTATGCGGGCTTTTCCTACCGCATAGACGGCAATAACGTGGATCCCGATACAGAGGGCGTGTACCTTGCCAAGAATCAGGTGGTCTATCAGGGACTTTACCAGAGTGCGAGCCAGGAATTTAAGAATCTGCAGATGGTTATGAAGTAGTATAAGGAGGAATAAGGTATGTCAATGTTCAGCGCATTTGATATCAACGCATCGGGTATGACGGCGGAGCGTTTCCGTATGGATACGATCTCCCAGAACGTGGCGAATGCCAATACGACCAGGACGGAGGACGGTACGCCCTACCGCAGAAAGATCGTCGTATTTCAGGAGAAAAATTCCCAGACGCCTTTCCGTCAGGTGCTCAGAAAGTACAGTGACTACTACTCGGGGGACCGCTACTCGGGCACCGGCGTGAAGGTGACCGGCGTCTATGAGGATAATGTGACGGAGGGGAATAAGGTCTATGATCCTTCCCATCCGGATGCGGACGAGAACGGCTATGTGATGTATCCGAATGTAAATATCATCACGGAGTTCACGAACCTGATCGATGCGTCCCGCGCATATCAGGCGAACTCGACTGCATTCAGCGCCAGCAAGAATATTGCGACCATGGGACTGAATATGCTGAATGGTTAATAGATATACAATGTGTGCCGCGAAAGTGTACTGAGTGTAGATAAAAAATAGGGGAATGTTGGAGGAAGGGAAAATGGCTTTGGATATTACGGAATTATATAACGTATCTTCGGGTGCGATAAAGGAGGCTGCCAAGGCGGCGCCGACGACCCGCATTGAGGATTATAAGGATAACGGCTTTGAGAGCCTGCTACATACCGCAGTTGATAATCTGAATACGACCAACAGCTATCTGTCAGATGCGGAAAATGAGGAGATCAAGTGGGCACTGGGTGAGACGGAGAATACGCACGATCTCACGATCGCTCTGCAGAAGGCCTCTACGGCGTTACAGTATACGGTGGCGATCAGAGATAAGCTTCTGGACGCATACAAAGAACTGATCCAAATGCAGATCTAGTTCTGTTTAGCACGTAGAAGTAAGATGCCGAAGGAGAGCGGGTTCTGTGGAAAAGATATTAGAGAAACTGAAGGAATTAGCAAATAAAATATTAGAGTGGTGGAATCGGTTTACGGCGAAGCAGAAGACCCTGATCGTCTCTGTGGTGGCGGTGCTCATCATAGCGATCGTGGTCGTTGTTTCCATGCTTTTAAAGCCCAAGTATACCCTGCTGCGTGAGTGCGAGAGCACGAAGGAAGCCTCGGAGGTGATTGACCTTCTGGACGGGGAGGGATACACTTATCAGATTACGGATGACGGTCTCAGAATATCGGTTCTGGACTCCCAGATCGGGCAGGCGAATCTCTTGCTCGGAGCGAATAACATTCAGGCGGCCGAGTGGGGGATCGATAACGTGACGGATGGCAGTTTTTCCACCACCGAGTCGGATAAGCAGAAAAAATATGTAGTATACCTGCAAAAAGAGTTGGAAAACAACTTTGTTTCCATGTTTACGGCGATCAAGCGGGCCAGTGTGATGCTGAATATTCCGGAGGACGACGGTACGCTGATCGCAAAGGAGCAGGAATCCTATGCAACGGTGGTTCTGGAGTTAAAGGACGAGTTTTCTCAGGAAAACGCGGCCTATTTGGCGCGGGCTGTGGCGACTGCACTGGGAAATGACACTACCAATAACATCGTCATCATGGATTCGGACAGCAATATGCTGTTTACGGGGGATGAGGATCTCTCGGCCTCCGGTATGGCGAGTACGCAGCTCTCGGTAAAGAGCGAGGCGGAGAAAAATATGATCAACAACGTGCGCCGGGTGATTCTGGGCACGAATGAATTTGATAATGTGGAGGTGTCTCCCAATCTGGTGCTGGATTTTTCCAACCAGACAAGTACGGAGCATACCTACACGCCTGCTGACGGGCAGACTCAGGGCGTACTGAGCCATGAGGATATCTTTAGCGCTGAGAATATCAGCGGCGGGGGCGGTGTGCCGGGAACAGACAGTAACGATGACGACAGCACCTATGTGCTGGAGGATAATGCCAATTCCTCTTCCACGCAGAGCGAGGAATCCAGGGATTATCTTCCCAATGAGAAAATTACCACCATAGAAACGCCCTCCGGCGTGATCAATTACAGCGCGTCCTCTCTGGCGGCTTCTTTGATCAGCTATAATGTGATCCGGGAGGAAGATGTGGATGCCCAGGGCCTTTTGGACGGCGTGAGCTGGGAAGAGTATAAGCTGGCGAACAACGAGCGTACCCGGATCGAGCTGGATGACGCATTCTATGAAGCGGTTGCCAACGCGACGGGTATTTCGACGGATAATATCACACTGGTGGCATACACCGAGAACCTGTTCTTTGACAGGGAGGGTTCTGCGATCACGGCTACGGATATCTTACAGATCATCCTGATCATTGTGATCCTGGCGCTCTTGGCATTTGTGGTTCTTCGGAGTATGCGCGGCGAGAAGCACGAGGAGGAAGAGGAAGAGCTGTCTGTGGAGACTCTGCTGCAGTCCAATGTACAGCTTGAGGAGATTTCCTCTGAGAACGAGTCTGATGAGAAAAAGCTTGTCGGCAAATTTGTGGAAGAGAATCCGGAAGCGGCGGCGAATCTGCTGCGTAACTGGTTAAACGAAGACTGGGGGTAAGATAAATGGCAGCTAAGACGGATGAGAAGATAAACGGCATTCAGAAAGCGGCTATCCTGATGATCGCTTTGGGACCGGAGACTGTCTA
>CAMWMO010000320.1 GCA_947175305.1 uncultured Lachnospiraceae bacterium | reverse complement strand
GATTATATCAGCTCATCTCAACGATAATCTTTCGACCTGCCAAAACGCTGTCTCCTGTAATCTCCGACGCCCCGCAGAGTCGCATGGACGAGCGCAGCTTTTCCCTGCGCCAGCCACAGCAGACAGCACACGATTCGATTAACCGTATAGTACAGAAGAAACACCGGATACCGCCACCCCAGATGCAGTCTGTTACACAACAGCCAGTTGCGGGCGATATAATAGGCACACAGCGGACTGTCCGCCCCTTTGGTGCTCGCCCCCACCTTATGATACATCACCGCCTGAGGGCAATAATAGATGTGTATCCCCAGCTTTTGCAGGCGGAAACTGTACTCCGTATCTTCGTAATAAAGGAAAAATCTTTCGTCCAGCACGCCCGCTCTGCGGATCACTGCCATCGGGATAAACAGACAGCACCCCGTCGCAAAGCCGATCTCCGTCTCCCGCTCATACTGCCCCGCATCCGTCTCATTCAGGCCGATATGCCGCACCTTCCGAATCACCGGGGAAACGCTTCCGCCGGCCGACCAGAGCCGCTTTCTGTCATCACTGTAATAAATTTTCGGAATGATCATGCTGTCCGGATGTCTCTGTGCACACTCCTCCAGACGCATAGGCATGTCCGGCTCGATCTCCGTGTCATTGTTCAAAAGCAGCACATAGTCCGCTCCCCAATCCTCCGCACGACGGATGCCCACATTGTTCGCATAGGAAAAGCCGTAATTGTCGTCCAGCGCAATCAGTTCCACTCTCTCTTCCCCGCCATATTGTTCCCGCAGTAGCTCCACGGAGCCGTCCTGTGAGGCGTTGTCTACCACAATAATTTTCATCTCGCCGATATCATGCGCTGCGCATAGAGACGCGATGCATGCAGTATTATATTTTTTCCCGTTATAATTGACTAAGATAACAGCAAACTTCATATATGATATCCTTTATTTTAGCCATCTCTGCTCACACTACAAAAACCGTTTATTCCGAACTATTCTTCCAGATACCGCAATAGCAGCCTGTAATACTTCTCCGTCAGCCGCATCTGGTCGTACATGCCAAAATCCACTTCCCCTACCCGGTTGACCGGCTCCTGCATGACTCGGATCCACTCCTCCGCATCGTAGGGATCTTTGATATAATTCGCTTTCCCCTGGGTGACCTCCGGGATACAGGTCCTGTCCGCTGCGATCACCACCGCCCCGAACAGCATCGCCTCCACAGGCGGCATCCCAAACCCCTCGAACACACTGGAAAACAGAAACGCTCTGCAATGCTGATACAGCGTATTTCTCTCTGCATTCTCCACAAAGCCCGTGAGGATCACTTTTTCCTCCAGGCCTCTCTCCCGTATCAGTGCCTCCAGCCGCTCCCTGCTCTCTCCGTTTACACCGGATATCAGCAGCTTGTCTGGCAGATCGACGTTGTTTTTGTTGATCTGTTCCATCACCGCAATCAAGGTTTCAAGATTCTTATGAGGGATCAGCTGAGCTACCGTGTAATAGAAACCGCTCTCCCGAACATTGTATCTGCCTGCCAGCTGTTCAAAGGGAACCGTCTCCTTCTCGTCCACCGTGATGGGATTGTAGATCGTGGTGATCCGATCCGGCTTCACGTGGTATCTCGCCATGATATCTTCCTTTACCCAATCCGATATGGCCACAATGTGTCTGGAAAAATGCGTATCCAGCCACCAGCACAGCTTCGAGTATGCGATCTCATGGAAGGGATGATATTCCGGGTAATGCGCCGCCTGCAGATCGTGGATCGTATTGACATAGGTGATCCCCCCGTTTAACAGAGGCCTGCAGTAGACCGGAATAAAACATCTGCGGATGCCATGCTTTCTCAAAAACCGGTTTTGACAAAAGAACTGCCACAAGATCCGCCCTGCGATATTGGCAGAGACCACCTTAGTCTCCAGAAGATCGATCCTTTCATCCTGCCCGTAATGTTCCAGGGATGCCCTGTTATCTTTGGATACCAGCAAAAAAAGGTGAAAAGGCTCCTTAAGTTGTAAGAAGCCATCCAATAAATTCCGGATATAAAATTCGGTTCCCCCCACCTGTCTGGGCCGAAGCCACAACAGATCCACTGCTATATTGAGCATATCCCTTGCCTTTCTTATTCTCTCCTTCACCTATTCATCCTGCGCCGGATCCTCGTGGCTCCTGGCATATACGGCGATATCCCCGTCAACCGGCGTCGTTTCATCAAAATATGCACCTTCCTCTGTATACCAGCCGTCAAACACCCGGTCTCCATCCTGCGTGCCCGGCTCTCTGCCCGGAAGTCTCTTTAAGCTTTCCCCTTTTATCACGCTCATATAATTACGGATCGCACCCTCTTCCGAGTAGAAACACACCGTACCTATTTCCTTCTGCTCTGTCCATACCTGATCTAAAAACGGCTTGCGCTCCGTCAGGAAATCCCGAATTCTCTGTATCTCATACGCATAATCCACGGATTCTCCGTAAATTTCCTTCCATCTGACCAGATCCATTTCCTTGGCGGCGTCGATTTCCGATATGTACTCGTCAATCTTTTCATTTTGGATCGTCTGCATATAATCCGCAAAAAATTCCGCGTAACATGCCGACACCTCACGTCGAAACTCAGGATGCGCATTCAGACGAAAGAAAAGCAGCGTCGGGTTAGAATCTCTTTGCATCAGGTAACAAAGATCCCGCGTCGATTCGTTTATGCCATCCAGATTCGCATATGCCTTGTCGTAATCCCACACCGGCCCGGCAAACAGTTTTTGGCTGACCGTATCCTCCGGTTTATAGAAAAAGGAGCTGGTCGCCCCACCGCCGTTGTTCTTCGTCAGTTCCTCCACAATATATTTTTGTGCAAAAGAATGTATATCAATATAATCCGTATAACGCATCCCACTGTCGGGATTGATACCGTCCTCTGAGATAATAGCCTTCTCCATGTCGTTGACAAGACTGCTGATATAAGCCACCTCCGCCTCCGACGCATAAGCCGGCTGTTTGATCGTATACAGATCTCCCAGATGATCCGTGTAAAATCCGCTGACCTCCTCACGGTATTTCTCAGCCACATCCCTCTCTAGCAGATACCCTCCCGTCAGGTCGCGCGGCTCCGTGGGAAGCACCACGCCCTTTTGCCGCTCCGTATCAAAATGCCCGTAATTTTCCATATCTCTGTTATGCTTTTTATTTTCTGCCTCCAAATCGGCGATCGCCACTCTCTCCGGATCGATCTCGACTTTCTCGCAAAGCTGATACAGGCCATGATATCTATGATTGATATAGAGGTCGATGTATTGTGACTCCGGGGAACCCTCCATGCCTGCGGCGACGCCCATATCATA
>CAMWMO010000319.1 GCA_947175305.1 uncultured Lachnospiraceae bacterium | reverse complement strand
ACCCCATACATCGGCTTCGGGAAAAGCAAGGGAATGGTACTTTGCTGTATTTGGTTCCTGTGCCAGCACTGCAAAATCTATGATGCCTTTATCCAGCTTTTCCGTAACCTGTTCTGTGTCGCCGCTGGTGATATGGTAATGCAGATCGGGACAGGTTTCCTTGCATGTTCGGATCGCGGCGGCAAGATGTCTGACTTGGTAAGATTCTGCCAGACCCAAATACACATCACCGCCTAAAACATCATCCAACGTGAGAAATTCAGAGGTGATCTTGTCTGCCATTTTTATCAGATCTTCCGCCCGTTTTCGTAATAGAATCCCTTCTTCTGTAAGCTGGATGCTGAAACTGTGGCGTGTGAACAGTTTTTTCCCAAGCTCATCTTCCAGAGCTTTTAATTGTTTTGAAAGCGTAGGCTGGGTAACGTGGAGCAATTCTGCCGCGCGGGTCATATTTTCCTCTCTTGCCACCGCAAGAAAATATCGCATGGTTCTTAATTCCATAAATTTCTCCCTTTTATGATATTCTAAAAATTCATATCATGATATAAATTATAGCCATTAGCAAAATGGAAATCAAGGGGATACAATATATACAACAGAAAAAGATTTCGGGTTCGATAAATGAAAAAAGAAAAGCAATAAGACAGGAAAGCAAAATCAATGTGTAAAGAAAGAGAGGCAGATGAAAAATGGCAGATACTATAAAACTGGAATTAACAAAGGAATGGGATAAGACTTTCCCGAAAAGTGATAAGGTGAACCATCGAAAGGTGACGTTCCATAACCGCTATGGCTTTACACTGGCGGCAGACCTTTACGAGCCCAAAGGGGCTGAGGGGAAGCTTTCTGCCATTGCGGTATGCGGACCTTTTGGTGCGGTAAAGGAGCAGGCGGCGGGTTTATATGCCCAGACAATGGCGGAGCGTGGTTTTCTCACGATTGCATTTGATCCGTCTTTTACAGGTGAGAGCGGTGGGGAACCCCGGTATATGGCATCTCCTGACATCAACACCGAAGATTTTCAGGCGGCGGTAGATTTTCTCTCTTTACAGGACAATGTGGATCCGGAGAAGATCGGTATTATCGGAATCTGTGGCTGGGGCGGTCTGGCGCTGAATGCTGCGGCACTGGATACCCGAATCAAGGCGACCGTGGCATCTACCATGTATGATATGACCCGTGTCAATGCAAACGGATACTTTGATTCTGAGGATTCCGCTGATGCGAGATATGAAAAGAAAAAGGCTATGAACGCGCAGAGGATCGCAGACTATAAAAATGGCAGTTATGCATTGGGCGGCGGTGTTGTCGATCCGCTTCCGGCAGATGCACCGTTCTATGTGGCGGATTATTATGATTATTACAAAACAGACCGCGGCTATCATAAGCGTTCCCTGAATTCCAACGGGGGCTGGAATGCGATCGGCTGTATGTCCTTTATGAACCAGCCCATCCTGAAATACAGCAATGAGATCCGCAGCGCCGTTCTGGTTATGCATGGTGAGAAGGCGCATTCCTGTTATTTCAGCCGTGACGCATATGCGGCTATGGTGAAAGAGAATCCTTATGCGGATAATAAAGAATTGCTGATCATTCCGGAGGCTGTTCATACGGATCTTTATGATGGAGGCGGCAAAAATGCAATCCCGTTTGACAAACTGGAACAGTTTTTCAGAGAGTATTTAAAGTAAAGGCGTTGTAGACGGAGGTGACACGCAAAGCGTATTTTGGGCTGGTGATCCCCATATGTATGATGGTGCAATGTTTTCATACAAGGGAGATTTCTTGGATTATCTTGGTCTTGAGGATATGGGAGTGTTTACAGCTCATGGCGGGGAGAATGGTTCTGCTGTTAAATTAAAGGAGCCTAGAAATTTCGGAATGTCCCTGAAATAAAATGAAAAGCAGTAAAAGGCAGAGGTTTTATATGCTTTTGTCCTCTGTCTCGCCTGCGGCGGTCTTGACATCTTTGGTGCCTTCTGCTATGGAGTGGTCAAGGGGGAACAAAGTTCCCCCATTGCATTAAAAATGCCAATGGCGGGATTCTGAAAAAATCAGAATCTCGTTTCTTTTTTATTGAAAGCTGTGACCCTCCGATTACATAGAAACCCGCAAGGGAATCTGGAGAAAGGAGGGCTGAGCCAATGGATATTTTAGGATTTATGGCAGTGTTGAGCTTTGGCTTGACCTGCTTTGGAATAGGATACTCTATCGGTAAGGATAGTAACAAGACACAGAAATAGCCGCCCTGCTCCGCTAAGTGAGGCGACTATTTTTGTCATAATCATTTAATCGGGCTAACCGTCTATCGGTAGCTCCTGTTGGGCATCTGTTAGCGCAGATGTCCTTCTTTGTGTTCAATATACCACAATCTCCAAAGTGCCGCAAGCATTTTTTAGTGGTTGTCCGATTGACGGGATTGATAGCCAAATTTCAAATATGAAAGCAGCCAAAAGAGAGCATCAGAAGAGGCAGAAAAATAAGGGGGCGAGGTAAGCGTGGGAAAAGCCGCCTATATATTGTCTTTTATAGGCAGTACCAACTGCGAACAATACCTCTCTTGATCAATCTCCTTCCCAACATAAGGAGCGACCAGAGCGATTGCCCGGACATATCCGGCAGGGGTAAGCCCACGCTCACGCACCTGTTCTCCCAGATAAAGATAAGCCTCATTGATTCTGCTATAGTTGCCATAACCCAGCAGAGAAAGGGCAGTGCAGGCGGGAATAGTAACCGCATTTTCCGGCGCCTGTTCCGGTAAAATGGGCATACAGACATAAAAATCATATGGTGCGGAAGAAAGCTTTCCCTCCAGATAATCCGTGCGCTCATTGATTATGAAAAACGGTTTTGGTGCAAGTGCAATTCCTTTTTCCACACATTCATGAAAAAAATCATATGAGGCATGGTATTTATCCTGAATCAGAGCACCTTGATACTTGCGGACACAGCATACGGTTTCAGGAATCTCTATTATGGATAGGGACATATCCGGCACATTATGGGAACGCAGACGCATTTCTGCAATCTGCTGCTGCAATACGGACAGTTTCTGTTCCAAAATGGCGAGAAGTTCGTCTGCTTTTCCGCCACTTTCATAGTAGTAGATGATTTCTTCCGAACTAAAGCCCATCCCCTGAAATTTCTGAATCTGAAGGATGCGGCTGATGTTGTTATTATCATAGTAACGGTATCCGCTTTTTTTATCGGTACGGGCTGGCGTGAGCAATCCCTTTTCTTCCAATCGGATCAGACTGGAACGGGAAAGATTGCAGGCACGGGCGGCCTGACGGATAGAAAATAAGCTGTAGTCGCTCTCGTTTGTAGTGCTGTCCATAGTATAAACTC
>CAMWMO010000318.1 GCA_947175305.1 uncultured Lachnospiraceae bacterium | reverse complement strand
GTGAGTAAGGTGGCCACTAAGACATGTGTACTGACGCCGACTCCTGCATCGGTAACTGTGGCTTCTGCGGATGGTGTGAATCGGATCGCCGCCGGAAAGAGCCTGAAATTGACTGCCACAGTCACTCCCTCCTATGCGATCTCCACCAAGGTTCAATGGAGCGTGAATGACGCGGCTAAGAACGCAGGCATCACAGTGTCAAACGGCACGGTGAAAACAAAAGCTGCCACCACTCCCAGCAATAAGGCATACGTCGTCACTGCCACTGCTGTAGGCGCAGACGGCAAGACATTCAACGGCGTATCTAAGTCTTACACACTGAATGTGATTGATAGTGCCACGATCAAAAAAGTAGCTTTTCTGGATAAAGAAACCAAAAAAGCGCTCAAGCCGCAGAACCTGGATACGGTGAAAAATAAGACTTTTGATTTAAAAGGCTTCCTCACAGTAACCAAAGCAAATACAGATAAAACAGATACCGACCTCACCGGCGCCGATGCCGCGAAAGAAGTCGTCTGGTCCAGCAGCAACACCAAGGCTGCCACTGTTAAGGATGGCGTGATCACCGCCGTGGCGCCCGGTAAAGCCGTTATCAAAGCAATCTCCAACGATGGAGGCAATAAGAGCGCTTCCTATACTGTGACAGTGACTCAGCCCGTCACGGGAATCACTTTAAGCGGGCAAGGCAAAGTGGCTGCCGGAAAAAGTATCACCCTTACCGCTGCCGTCAGCCCTTCCAATGCCACCAACAAAAAACTTGATTGGAAGGTCGACGACAACGACAAAGTAACCGTAAGCGTAAGCGGTAAGGTGACTGCAAAAAAGGATGCTGAGGGAACCTGTAAAGTGACTGCGGCTGCCAAGGATGGCTCCAACAAAGTATCCGCGGCTTACACTGTCACCATCGTATCCGGGGAGATCACGAAGATCACTCTCTCCGATAAGAGCGTTACCCTTTTCGCTCCCAATACCAGCACCAATGCTCCCACAAAAAAGTCTTTGAAAGCAATGGTGGACGGGAAAGAAAAAGCAGATATTTCTTTGATCGAATGGAAAAGCAGCGCGCCTTCTATCGCTTCTGTGGATTCCAAGGGTAACGTCACCGCCAAAAGCACAGGTAAGGCGACTATCACCTGCGCAGCCACAGACGGCAGCAATAAAAAAGCGACCTGTACGGTCAATGTCACGATTCCTATGTCCGGGCTGTTCATAGGAACGACTGACAGCTATGGCGGATATAGTTCCGGGTCATATGTCGGCTGTATCGCTTCCGGTAAGAGCATTAAAATGTCCGCCAAATATACCAGCAGCTACGGAACACCCACAAACAAAAAAGTGATCTGGAAGTCCAGCAATGAAAACATCCTGACCGTAGACAAAAACGGCAAGGTGACTGCCAAGAAGGGCGCTTCCGGTTCGGCTTATATTACCGCCAGCGCGGCGGATGGCAGCGGCGTTACCTCCAACAGGTATACTTTTAGTATCACACCGCTCTTCAAAAAGCTCACGATCGAATATGGCTCAAATGGTTTCGTGGCAGTCGGATGGGATGGTGCCGGAAATAATGCGAAAGGATATACACCGACCTATTACACAGTTACCGTATCCGGCGGCCCGAACCCCGGACTAAAAAGAGCAGACGACAGTTCCTATTTTTATCCGGTACCCGGCAAGGTGACTACAAGTAAATCCTCCAGCTCCACCAGACTCTATACAAGCGATCTGCAAAAAATGACTGTCTCGGTAAAGCTTCAGGACGGGTCCGGTCTGTCCGCTAAACGCTCTATCTATGTTGCTCGATTCAAAGATGGAACAATCAAGTTTTTTAAATAATATTTTCCCATATAAATCAGCCGGACCTTAGAGGTTCGGCTGGTTTCATTGACTTTTCTCATAAAAAAGCATAAGATAGATGCAGGGTCTTTTTATCAATTTTAACAAACAGGGGGGTATTCAAATGGCTGTAAAAGAATTTCCGGCGGGCACACAACTGATCCAGAGTGAACAGAATCTGACCGGCCTGCATGTGATCGCAAGAGGAAGCGTATGCGCTACTTATCCCGGCGGCACATTTTATCTGCAAAAGGGCGATGTGATCGGCATTTGCGAGATTTTTTTTGGTTCCTATTTTATTTCCTACCGTACAGAGGAGCCCACGGCGATCTCGTCCTACGCCTGCACGGCTGCGCAGCTGGAGACTCTGATGGAAAAGAGCGTGGATCTTGCAAACATGTTCATCATTTCCCTGTTCCGGCAGTTCCGCGAGATCTACGATCAGTACGCCATGGCTTCCTTTGATTGTGATAATTTCCATCACTACCTGATGGAAACTTATGAAACTTACAAGTCTTTCTGTACCAAACACGGATTCACCGCGAGGGTTCTCCCTGATCTGGAAAATGTGACAGAGCTCACTCTGGAGGAGGATCTGGAAAGCTGGCTGGACGGCTATTATACTCAGCTGCAGACGTCCATTACACAAAAATCCGCAAAATTCTACAGCATGGATTTTTTGACCGGATTGGTCATGAAGACCAATCAGGACATCCAGCGGATCATCTCTATAAGCCGTGTGTTCCATGAATACAAGGCTGACATCATCCATATTTTGATGAACGAAAATCATCTGGATCTCTTTGATCTCTATGCCAGCGTTTTATATCGGATCGGACCGAACGATCCGGACTCTACCACACTGACCGCAGCGCTGTCCAAGATGATGATACAGCTTGAAGGTCAGGAATCCATCGACAAGGAGATGTATCAGAAGAGAATCGAAGAATACCGCGAAAAGCTGAAGCATGCCGAAGAACATCCCGGCGAAGAATCAGCTTCTACAGATGATGTAGCGGATCTGACCGATTCTATGAATACCATACTTAACTACGCTGAAGTGAACGCCGAGACTGCTTCCTCTTTCCGGGAGGCTGTCAACAAGTTTGCAAAGATGTCCGACAAAAATGCTTCCGATGACGCTGCCAGAAAACTGCGCCTTGTCATCACCAAGCATTTCTATACGATTTATGAGAATGCCTTTTTGAAGAGTATAAACGATCCTTCCGTTCCCAAGGTGGTGAAAATGTTCTTCAACTTCGGCTATGTGGACGAGAACCTGGCGGGGCTGGAAAACGCGGCCTACTTATACTCAATCGTGGATAAGATCCCTTCCAACCCCAAGCGTCAGGTCTACACAGCCTACGAATGGTTCCTTGCCATTTATCGTGGCGAAAAGGTGCCCAGCCGTAATGAGTTCGACTCCGACTACCCTGCTTATCTCCGCGAACAGAAGATGAACGGAAAGATCTCTGCGGCCGATGAGACCAGAATGCAGACTGACCGGAAGGAAATGGTAC
>CAMWMO010000317.1 GCA_947175305.1 uncultured Lachnospiraceae bacterium | reverse complement strand
AGTCTGTACAAGCTTGCTTGATAAAGACTGTTTGTATAAATCTATATGGCGAGAAGCCATCGTGAGCAAAAGACACGCATCGAAGATGCGATTTTGCGAACGGCTCTGAATAGCCATTTCAAGGAAAGGAACAGACAAATGGCAGTAAAATACGTATTCGTCACAGGCGGCGTTGTATCGGGTCTCGGCAAGGGAATCACCGCCGCATCGCTGGGAAGACTTTTAAAAGCGCGCGGTTATAAGGTAACCATGCAGAAATTTGACCCTTATATCAATATCGATCCCGGAACCATGAATCCGATCCAGCACGGCGAAGTGTTTGTCACGGAGGACGGCACTGAAACAGATCTGGATCTGGGGCACTACGAGCGTTTCATCGACGAAAATCTGGATAAAAATTCCAACGTGACCACCGGCAAGGTATACTGGTCCGTGCTGCAGAAAGAACGGCGCGGCGATTACGGCGGCGGCACGGTTCAGGTCATCCCTCATATCACGAATGAGATAAAAAGCAGATTTTATCGCAACTTTACCGATCAGGAGACCCGCATCGCCATCATCGAAGTGGGCGGCACAGTCGGTGATATCGAGAGTCAGCCATTTTTAGAGTCCATCCGTCAGTTCCAGCATGAGGTAGGCCGGGAGAATGCGATTCTGATTCACGTTACGCTGATCCCTTATCTGAGCGCCTCTCAGGAATTAAAGACCAAACCCACTCAGGCCAGCGTCAAGGAACTTCAGGGCATGGGGCTCCAGCCCGACATCATTGTCTGCCGCAGCGAGCATCCGCTGGATCAGGGTATCAAAGACAAAATCGCGCTGTTCTGTAACGTTCCGAACAACCGCGTTTTACAAAATCTGGATGTGGAGCATTTATACGAAGCGCCCTTGGCCATGGAAAAAGAGCATCTGGCACAGGTGGCCTGCGAATGTCTGAAGCTGGACTGCCCGGAACCTGATCTGACCGACTGGACGGCTATGGTAGAGTCTCTGCGGACGCCCACAAATTCTGTTACGATTGCTCTTGTCGGAAAATATACGCAGCTCCATGACGCTTATATCAGTGTGGTGGAAGCCTTAAAGCACGGCGGCATTTCTAATCGTTGTGTGGTAGATATTAAATGGGTAGATTCGGAAACTGTCACAAAAGATAATGTAGAGTCGCTTCTAAATGATGTAAACGGCATTCTGGTACCCGGTGGTTTCGGCGACCGCGGCATTGAAGGCAAGATTGAGGCTATCACTTACGCCAGGGAACACAAGATTCCCTTCCTGGGCCTCTGTCTGGGCATGCAGCTTGCCATTGTAGAATTTGCAAGGAATGTGATCGGTTACAATGACGCCCACAGCATCGAGCTGGCTCCTTCCACCACCCATCCCGTAATCGCGCTGATGCCTGATCAGAACGGCGTGGAGGATATCGGCGGCACGCTCCGTCTGGGCTCTTATCCCTGTGTGCTGGACAAGTCTTCCCGTGCTTATGCGCTCTACGGCGAGGAGACCATCCATGAACGCCACAGACACCGCTATGAGGTCAACAATGATTACCGCACGGTACTCACTGAGAAAGGTATGCGCCTGGTGGGACTGTCTCCGGATGGTCGTATCGTGGAAATGTGCGAACTGCCCGATCATCCTTTCTTCGTAGCGACTCAGGCACATCCGGAATTGAAATCGCGCCCCAACAGGCCTCATCCTCTTTTCAAGGGATTTGTGGAGGCGGCGCTTCAGACGAAATAAGCCGTTGCGATTTTTATATAGAAAATATAAAAAGGGCGTCCATTGAGTCATTTACGACTTTGGACGCTCTCTTTTTTACTCGTCTTCCAGCGCATTCATCTTGTCTACCAGCGCCTGCACATCCGCCATCGTCACGCTGCCGTCACCAAAACTCACAGGGCCACGCAGGGGCATATACCGCATCATGGCTTCATTCATCTCATTGCTGATCGCCTCCTTGGCCGCACTGTCCGCATCCCCGCTGCCAAAAAGATCATTCTTGACCAGTTCCTTCGCAATCTCCCACGCTCTCGGATCCTTTTTGACATCTCCCATCGTGGTATCTGTGGTGTAAACGAAGGGAAGCTTCACCGTGGATTCCACACTGACTTCTTTAGTCAATCTAATATCTTTGGAGGACGCGCCTACCATGATCGTAAATTTCCCGGACTCCACATGCCAGTCATGGATCCTTACGCTGTAGTAAGCAAACGCTCTCTTATCAAGCCGGAAAGTCACCGTCTTCGTCTCACCGGGCGCAAGCTCCACTTTCTCAAAGCCCTTCAGCTCCTTTATTGGCCGGATCACTGTGCTCTCCTGATCCGCAATATAAAGCTGCACCACTTCTTTACCTGCCACCTTGCCGGTGTTCTTGATATCCACAGACACTTCCATGCTGTCTGTATCCTTCATGGAATCCTTATCTGTGCGCAAATCAGAGTACTCAAAAGTGGTATAGGAAAGTCCGTGTCCGAAGGGGAACAGCACTTCCATTTTTTTCTTATCATAATAACGGTAGCCCACGAAGATCCCCTCGCGGTACTCCACCATATCACCCTCTCCGATGTAGGAAAGATAGGACGGATTATCTTCCAGTTTCAAAGGAAATGTCTCCGGCAGCTTCGCGCTGGGATTCACTTTGCCAAACAAAATGTCACAGACTGCGCCTCCCACCGCCTGACCGCTCAGATAAGCCTCTACAATTCCCTTGACTTCATTCACCCAAGGCATTTCTACAGGCGAACCATTGTGCAGCACAACCACCGTATTGGGCTGTACCGCCGCCACCTTGGAGATCAACTCATTCTGACAGTTCGGCATCGCCATATGCTCTCTGTCAAAGCCCTCCGACTCAAAAGCGTCGGGCAGTCCCGCAAAGATCACTGCCACCTTCGCTTTCTTCGCCGCTTCAACAGCCTCCGCAAGGAGCTTTTCATCCGTCTTGTCTTCCTTATCATCAAAGCCCTGTGCATAAGTCACATTTGCCATGCCCTCCACTGCATCCAACGCCGAAGTGATTTTATGGCTGTTAATGTGAGAACTGCCGCCGCCCTGATAGCGGGGCTTCTGTGCATATTTTCCGATAAAGGCAATCTCATCCTGATCAGACAACGGCAGCACGCCCTCATTTTTCAGAAGGACGATAGTCTCATGTGCCACCTGCCGCGCTATCTCATGATCCTTATCTTTATCAAACACTGCATTTTTATCCCGGTTCTCTTCATAGCGGAATACGATATTCAAGATACGCGCCACCGCCGCATCCAATACCTTTTCCGGCAGTTCTCCGCTCTGTACCGCGCCCACGATCAGCTTATCATTAGATCCTCCCGAAGAAGGCATCTCCAGATCCAGCCC
>CAMWMO010000316.1 GCA_947175305.1 uncultured Lachnospiraceae bacterium | reverse complement strand
GAGGTGTATAGGATTCCCTATGAGGTGAAGCCTCTGGATGAGGATTTTCGGATTCGACCGGAGGACTACAGACAGCCGAACGGCGGAGTGGTATTTCCGAATCCCAACGCACCCACGGGGGTGCTGATGCCCCTTCATGCGGTGGAGGAGATCGTGAAAAACAACCGCGATGTGGTGGTGATCGTGGATGAAGCCTACATTGATTTCGGCGGGACGAGCGCGCTGCCGCTGATCGAGAAATACGATAATCTGCTGGTGGTACAGACTTTCTCCAAATCCAGATCCATGGCCGGCGTGCGTATCGGTTACGCTATGGGACAGCCCCAGCTGATCCGTTATCTGAACGAGGTAAAGTATTCCGTCAATTCTTACACGATGAATACGGCGGCGCTGACGCTTGGTGTGGAAGCGGTGCGGGATGAGGCATATTTTGAGCAGTGCTGCCATAAAATCATACAGACGAGAACGCGGGCGGAGCAGGAACTTGCGCAGCTGGGATTTCAGTTTCCGAAATCTTATGCCAATTTTATCTTCGCTTCCCACAAAAGCGTGCCTGCCCGGGAAATTTTTGAGCGGTTGAAAGAAAATGACATATATGTCAGATGGTGGAATAAGGAGAGGATCGAGAATTTCCTGCGGATCACCATCGGCACGGACGAACAGATGGAGGCGCTTTATTGGGCGCTGGAAAAGATAGTATAAAGAAAGGAATCATAACGGTATGGAAAGCTTAGCGGTGGCATTTGCCAATACATTAGGGCGGTATATAAGTAAGGAACTGGTGGTCTTTATCATCTCTATGATTCCGATTTTGGAACTCCGGGGCGGATTGATCGTCTCCAGTCTGCTGCAGGTGCCGATCACCAGGGCGATTCCTTTTTGCATCGTGGGCAATATCATTCCCATTCCGTTTATCCTGCTTTTTATCAAACAGGTGTTTAAGTGGCTTAAGAAGATAAAACTCTTTCGCGGGATCATTGAGAGGCTGGAAAACCGGGCGATGGGAAAGAGCGACAATATCAAGCGTTATGAATTTTGGGGACTGGTGCTGTTTGTGGGGATTCCGCTTCCGGGCACGGGGGCATGGACAGGATCTCTGATCGCGGCGCTTCTGGATGTGGACTTTAAGAAGGCAATCCTGGCGGAGCTTTTGGGCATTGCCATCGCTACGGTCATCATGTCCATATTCTCCTACGGATTGCTGGGTGCGCTTCTGGGATAGGATAAAAGGACTTTACGTGATGAAGGATAAGAAAAACTATATTTTGGCGGGCGGCGCGCTTCTGGTCGTCCTGGCGGCTATGGCGCTTGTGGGAGCACTGCTCCGGGGACAGTATTTCGGGGATGCGAATCCGAATCTGGCTCTGAAAAGGGGCGTGAAAGCTACCTGCGACAGCGTGGAACAGGAGGCTTTGTCAGCGGCGATGGCCATCGACGGAAACGATACGGACCGCGCCTCCCGCTGGTCAAGCGAGAATAACAGGGAGGATGCCTCCCATTATATGCAACTGGAATTTCCCGAAGAAATTTCAGTTTCTTTTGTTGTGCTCAAATGGGAGCGCGCCAATGCGGTTTCCTACGCGCTGGAAGCTTCCGCGGACGGGGAGGACTGGCGGAAACTGCAAAGCTTCGAGACGGCGCCGGAGACGCTGAAGCAGGAAATTGTTCTGGAGGAGCCCGTGCAGCTGCGGTATCTGCGGCTCTCCACCTACGCGGTGTCGAAGGAGGAGGCGGATTTTTCTGATCTCTACCAGAATGTATCCCTCTATGAGTTTGAGGTTTACGGGGACAAGCCTACGGCCTATAAATTAAAAGCGCCTGTTATTGAAACGGCAGCAGACGGTGCAAGGCAGCTTGTCATGCCCGAGACGCCGGAGGGGTTTCAGGTCAGCCTGATCGGAGCGGATCTGGAACAGGTGATCGGCGCGGACGGCAGAGTCTATGACACCATTCAGGACAAGGAAGTGACGGTTGGATACCGGGTGGAGGATCTAAGCGGCAGGGAGGAGACGAGAGAGGTTGCCTTCACGGTGGAGGTTCCTGCGAATGATGACTTGTCAGGAGATGTGGCGTCTGATGGGGAGCAGGTCTCCCCTTACTGGGTGGTTCCATCTATTGCAGAGTGGAGAGGCGGCGAGGGTCTCTTTAAGATGGGAGAAGAAGCGCGGATCATTGTGGGCAGTGATGACAAGGACTTATGGGATGTGGCGGCGCTTTTTGGGAAGGAGTGTGAAGACAGTCGTTTTCACTGGAATGTGCAGGTATGCAGGGGAACTTTGGAAGATGCCGGGCCGGGAGATATTTATTTAGGATATGCGGAAAAAGCAAACGGTCTGGGGGAGGAAGGATATACCTGTGATATTACTGACAAATGTGTCATAAAAGCGGAGGGCGTTACAGGGATCCGGTGGGGAACCGTTACTCTGCTGCAGATTTTATGTAGAGGTGATAATGCGCCGCAGGGGCATATCCGAGATTATCCGCTCTATGAAGTGCGTGGATTTGGCATTGATGTGGCGAGAAAGGCGGTATCTCTGGACACGCTCTATAGGATGATGGAATTGATGTCCTGGTATAAGATGAATGATCTGACCATTCATCTGAACGATAATGAGATTCTTGCCACCAGTGGCCTTACTGCATCGGCGGAGCAGGCCATGATGGCAGAAAGCGCGTTCCGGCTGGAATCTTCTCTGGTAAATGAGGAAGGGGAGACACTGACCTCGGCGGAGTATGCCTATACGAAGGAGGAGTTTGCAGAGTTTATTGCCACGGCCAGGACCTACGGTGTAAATGTGGTGCCGGAGATCGACACCCCGGCCCATTCTCTCTCGATCACGAAGCTGTATCCCGAGTACGCTCTGCGTACGGCTAATGAGTCGGTGGATCAGATCGATCTGGGAAATGAGGAGGCGGTGGCGCTGGTAGAAGGGCTCTGGAAGGAGATGCTGGATGAGGAAAATGGCGCGTTTCGGGAGGCTCAGATCATCGGTATCGGCATGGACGAATATTACGGCGATGGGGAGCAGTACCGGCAGTATCTTACGCGGATCAATGATCAGGTGCAGGAAACAGGAAAGACAGTGCGCCTGTGGGGGAGCCTCAGCAATATGGGCGGGACAACGAAACCGTTGCCCGAAAATCTGCAGATGAATATCTGGAGTACCCTGTGGGCAGATCCCCGGGAGATGTATGAGGCGGGGTATTCCCTGATCAATATGCAGAACAATCATCTCTATATCATACCGGGTGGCGGTTATGACTGGCTGGACGGCAGGAAGCTGTATGATAACTGGGCACCCAACAGATTTTATGACTATAACCGGATAGAGACCATTCCTTCCTATTCTCCGCAGATGCTGGGG
>CAMWMO010000315.1 GCA_947175305.1 uncultured Lachnospiraceae bacterium | reverse complement strand
CTTCCCACACCATATGATCTCCTGTCAGATCCTCCATCTGCGGTATAGACGCTGCCGCCGTCCTCGCCCAGATCCTTCTGTCCACCGCAAGATCTTCCCCCCGGAAGGAAACCTTCTGGTGCAAAAGGTCATCATAGGCCAGTGTTCCGGAAACGCCGCGGTCCTGCAGCAGTGAGAGCACCGGCTCCACGTTGATTCCCACATCCATGACAAACTCCACACCCAGACTGATCTCTGAAATGCGCCCGGCCTTCTCCGGCATTGCCATGAGTGTTTCATCAAAATATCGGATCACCAGATCGGCATACTGCCTCTGGGGCTGAATGTATTTCTCCGCATCCCGTCGTCTTGCCTTGATCTGCTCCATCACCGCTCTTCTCTCATGCCCTCTGTGCTCCTGATCTCTGCACAGCTTCCAGTGGCATCTGAGTGCCTCGTCAGTGTCCAAATATACCTTCATGTCCAGTACCTGCCTCATCTGGGGCAGATACAGGGAATGCAGGCCGCACAGAATCACATAGGGCTTCGGCGCCAGCCTCTTTTTCCCGGTAAAGGTACCTGTCTCATGATCATAATCCGCCCGCTTGATCGCATTGTTGCCGCGCAGCACCTGCAGATCCGCCGCTTGTCTGTACAGATAGTTCGCGCGAGGATTCAAATGAGTCATCTCCTCCCACTTCTGATCTCCTCGCTCCCATCTGTGGTCACCGTCTCCTTCCACAGCGAGCACCCGCTCCTTCGACAAGAGCGCCTCCAGAATCTCTAAAAGCGTGCTCTTGCCCGCACCGCTGTCCCCGGCGATGCCGATGGTGAAAGGCCGGTTTCTTCTGCGGTAGTAAGAGTTGCTTCCCACACCGTAAAGATACATGCAGACCACCAAAATCAAAAAGATGCCCACCATCAGCGAGAATACAATATTTTCAAGCCCCTCGTCAGACAGCTTTAAAAAACTCAGATCCTGCCCCAAGAAATACAGGTCCACAAATTCCGTCCGGTGAAAAAACACATAATATATCAAATAGAACAGATTAAAGCCGCCGTAAACCAGCACCATCTTGCCACGGTTTTCACTCTGTCCCGCCAGATACAGCATCATAAACGGCACGACCCAGATAAACCACGCCGGCATCGCCGGAACAAAAGCGAGAAACACAGAAAAAAGCAGACCCGTCATGCTGATCAGAAGATCCCGGTTCATCTGCTTGATCTGAAATGCCTGAAAATAAAGAAAGAGCAGACCCAGTACAGTGAGAAGCAGATGGGCTCCCCCGTAATCCAGATAAACGGTGTCGATCACCTGCTGTTCCCTGTTAAACAAAACCATATTCGCAAACCCGCTCCCCCAAAAAGGCAGCACGACCGCCACCGTGAAGAGAACCGGGAGCCCTGTCATGCGCACGGCTTTTTTCCATCCTTTTCTCTTATAGATATAGAGATAAAAGAGAGGAAGCGCCGCCGCAATATGAAACTTGGAGGCAAGCGCCAGCGTGAGAAGCAGGATAAACCGCCACTCAAAGGCCGTTTCTTTCTTGGCCGCAGAACTCATCCTTGTCAGATAGTAGACCGCTCCCACCAGAAATACCGTGGGAATGATATCCAACTGCCCATGCATATAGGAAGCGTACAGGACAATAGGCGATAAAAAATATAATACTAATATATATTTTCTTTTATTGCGGGAAATGCGGAACAGATAATACAGTCCCAGAAGATCCATTATCAGAATCGGCAGCTTAAAAAGCAGATTCCTGAAAAATATCGGCATACCGCCAAAGAATGTGACAAAAACACCGCCAATGCACTCTAAGAAGAGCATAATGGGCGGATAAGGAAAGGAAGAAAGCAGAGCATTATCATAATAATACTGATAGGGATTCTTCCCGCTCAGAAAACATTTCACAAAAGGGATGAACATAAGATCCTGATAATCGGAGGAAAAAACCCCCATCAAAAGTAATTTAAACAAAACTCCCACGACAATGGCAGTCTTTAAGTATTTCCGGTAATTTTTTTCCATATCGAGCGTATGTAACATCCCACAGCCCATTTCCTTTATTATAATAGTTCTGCCGGGCTCATTTGTAAGTACCGACGATTGATCAGATCAGGCTCTCCTGCGCAAGAAACGCCTTGAAATAAGCATATGTATTTTGATACCCCTCGTAGTCCGCGGGCGTTCCCCAGCCCACATAGCGATCGATATCAAAAATCTTCGCCTGATATCCTAAGTCTAACACATGTTTTGCTGTCTGGTCTACATAGAATTCGCCGTTGATCCTGTCGTTCTCCTGAATCATCTTCGCCGTGGCCTCTAAGAAAACTTTCGCCTTCTTAAACCAGAAGGTGGCCACCACCGCCGGATCTTCCATAGGTGTATCAGAAATTGCCTTCTTGATGGAGGTACCCGTGATATTTCCCTGCTCATCGGTGATCATCCAGCCATAGGCATTCGGATTTTCCAGCACAGCCTCATTATGCCGATAGGTAAAGACGAGACAGTCACATTCCTCTGCCGCTTTTGCAAAGGCCTTACCATCTATATCCATGCCGTTGTCGCAGCCCGCGATCAGTAACGGTTCCTCCGGATTCAGATAGCTTTCCGCCAGCATACAGGTACATGCCTGTCCTTCCGTGAGGTGATCTATCGTGATAAACTGCGCTTTTCCATAATGGGCTTTGATGGTATCCTCCACGCCGTCCTCCTTATGGAAGGTGCGGTCCACATAGATCACATTGCCGCCTTCCGGAGCCACTCCGGGCAGATCCTTTGTGGCACAGACCACCATAGGCCGTTCCGTGCCATCGTATCTGTCTATCGTCGGGATGGCCGGTTTATGTACACGGTAACCTGCGTCTGTGAAACGCTGTCCCGCTCCCGCCATAGGAATCAGAATCTTCCCTGCACAGGATACAGTCTCCTCGGCCTTCTTTTGCCCGGCACCACGAATCAGATCTGTCCAGTACACAAATTCCTGCAAATCCTCAGGTGTCCCCCACTGGCAAAAATACGTCACATTTGCAGGCACCCACACCTTTAACCCATCCTGCACCATAAAATTGTAGGGGAGACTCGCATAAAATTCTCCGTTTATGGCACATTCCCCATGCTCGGTCAAAACGTGACAGTATTTCTCCATAATGTCACCATTTTTAAAATAATAAACGCCCGGAGAATGCTTTGCCTGCGTCTTATCCGCCGCAAAGGAATACTTCTCCCGGATCTCCACTAAGTTATCCTCATTATCGGTAAGGCAGGAGGCATAAAAGTTTTTGCGGGCCACAAGATTAGGAAGAAATCCAGTATAACAGGGTACACTGCCGTCACAGTCCCGCTCCTACGCCTATTTCACAAAATCATCAAAATCACAAGT
>CAMWMO010000314.1 GCA_947175305.1 uncultured Lachnospiraceae bacterium | reverse complement strand
TATCTGTAGAGGATTCGGTATCCGCCTCCGTTTTCGTATCTGCAGAAGAATCGGCATCTGTCTCTTCCGACTCCTCAGGTGCCTCTTCCGGCTTTGGCTCCGCTACTGCCACATCCAGTTTCACCGGCGGTTTCACGGTCTCCGGCTCAGCCGCATCCGCATTCTCCTGCTCTCCGGTCTCCTCCGCCTCATTCTCTTCGTTATCTGAGGAGGCGAGCAGGCTGGAATCCTCGATCATACCCAGCTTTTTCGCTCTGGCTATGATCTCCTCATCCGTCATCTGTCCCTGTCTGCCACCTGACAGCGCAATTCCCATGATAACCGCTGTCACGATAATGCCAAGGCCCAGCCCCCGAAAATAGTATCTTTTCTCCATCTTAAACACCCTCAAACAGGTCTATCACCAATTTCACCTCGCCAAGGCCCAGCCCCAGCTCCTTGGCGATCGCCATATTGGACTTGCCTGCCTTGTGAAGCTCTAAAATTCTCTCATTGCTGTTGCGCCCGTTGTCATTTCCCTGGGCAAACCGGATATCCACGCCCCGCTGTTCCTCACGCGCAGGTGCATAGGCGGGTGCAGGCACCGGTATAGGTGCAGGTGCAGGCACCGGTATCTGCGCCGTTTCTCTGTTGCTGAATATACCCAGTCTCGCAAAAGCTTCACTGGTGGAAATATCAGGCTCTTCCGCCACATAATCCGCTTCCGGCTCATGGATGATCTCTACCCGCCTGGGTCTGATCGGTTGAAAATCGTCCTCCGGTTCCTCTGCCGCAAAAGACTCGGTTAAATCCGCTTCCGACTCTGTCATTTCTAATATTCCTGACACTCCTGTCACTTCCTCTAATTCTTCCATTTCAGGCATCTCATTGCGGACATACTCGAACTGCTCGAACTGCATTTCCGGCATGATTTCGCCGCGCACTTCCTCCACAACCTCCGGCGCATAGGTTCTCGCCCCGTGGAGAGACCAGAGATCTGTCCGGGTATCTTCCACTGCACCCATCACAGATTCTACAGCCTCCTGCACTGCATCCTGCGCTTCTCTGGCGGAAAGCTCCGCATTGCGGATCCGAGCAAGCGCTTCATCCGCCGCACTCTCTGCATCCCTGGTCTTTCTGGCTGTTTCCTCTGCTGTAATTTCGGCATCGCGCATGGTCTGTCTGATCTCTTCCGCCGCCTGAGTCGCCTGTCCGATGCTGGCCATCAGCGTCTCATGCTTATCATTTAACATATCATAGAGAAAGGTGACTTCTTTATGATTTTTATTGATCTCCTCCAAAACGGTGTCGGAATACTCGTTCACCGCCATGATCTTCTCGTTCGCTACGCGCTCCATCGCACGCTCTGTCTTTTCTATGGAGTAGCCGATCGTCTCATCCACGATATCAGAAACTCTGTCCCTGACGCGCTCCGTCTCGCTGTCCACCAGCTTTCTGATCTCGGCTTCACTGATCAGCTGTACTTCCTCATCCACGTCCTTCTTTCCTGCCGGCAGAAGGTATCCCAGAAGAAATACCCCCGCGCCGATAATGATCAGAACGATCTCTATTACACTCATGCTTTTTCCTTTCGTGATCCGGTATCCCGTTACTTAGTCCTACCCAATGGTCTCAAAGGTATGCACACCCTTGAGCAGCACCTTACCGTCATCAGGATCTTTCTTTTCCCTTTTTCTGCCACGGCCCCCGTCTCCGTGATATTCGTTGTCGCCCTTCTCCTTGGCATCAAATTTTTTCTGATGGTTTTCGGCATTTTCTCTCTCGTTGACCCGCTGCGCCTGCTTTTCAATCTGCCTGGTCACCTGCTGTTCAAAATTCGCCTGATCCACCATGCCCTTCGTGTCTTCATTATGCTTCACAGTGGTAAAATCCTGTGCTCTTGTGATCTGCCCCTGCAGCTCCACAAAGCCAATCGCCATAGCTGCTTCCCCCTTCAACGCATAAGTTAGAATGACGCCATCTTCACATCGCCCCGCTCCCTGACGAAGCGGCAGTAGTGAGATGTCTTCTGCACCATCATGGACACATCGCCGATACAGATCCGCGTGCCGGGATACACCTCTCCCTTCACCCGTACCACCGCCTCGGACGGATTTCCAACCTGCTTCTGCAGCTCCTCCAGTTCTTTATTCGCAGCAGCTATCGCCTCTGTCTTCTGTTGATTGACTGCTGCCATAGACTGCACATACTGTACCTGCTCCGGGCTAAGCTTCGCCCCCTGAGCCAGCTTCTGTTTGATGGAGATCAAGATCGGCTGCACCGACTGCAGCGTCTTGGTGTCTTCCCCGATCTGCTTCTGCAGCTGAGTAATGCGCTCCTTCAGTCCGGGATCAGCACCCACCTCCACGATGGTATCCGCTCCCATTGCAGACCCCAATGTCTTTACATTGATGCTGCCCGTGGCGCTGACCTTACCGCCCGTGATAAAGCCTCTCCTGCCATCCACATTGACCTCACTGCCGGCTGTCACCTTGCTGTGCAGAATGGACTCGGAAGCCACATATCCCTGCGCCTGCGCGGTAACATTTTCCAAAAACTTGGACACAATATTGCCCTCGGCTTTCAGAATGCCTTTTCCCATACCGTTCATGCCTCTGGCAATGATGATATTGCCGCCCGCCTCGATCTGTGCGCCCTCCACGACGCCCTTCACCATGACGTCGCCTTTCGCCTTCACCTGAAAATTTGTGGCGACATTGCCGTTGATCTGAACGTTTCCGTCATAATCTATATTACCCGTAGAATTGTCTACATTTTCCACCACCAGCTCATCGGAGACAAAAACCGTCCCTTCCACCAGCTCCACATGACCGTCCACCTGGGCAGTCAGTACCAGTCGATCCTCAGACAGATCGATATTATGCCCGTATTTCAAGGTTTCCTTACGCACCTCTGCAGGCTGAATCCGATCTCCGAAAATATTCTCTCCGGCCTCGCCCGGCTCCTCCGGATGCAAAATCGCCAGCACCTCTCCCTTATTACAATGATTTAGTATATTCAGATGAAAGAAATCTACGCTTCCATCCTCGTTCAAGGTCGGTTTCGCCTTCTTATCCGTATTAAATTTATATTCGATATAAGCATGCTTTCCCTGGACAGGCTCTTTGCCCTGTGCCACAAGGATCTCCTTACAGTAATCTCTCCTTATAAAAAAATCACGAACCGCATCCGTCAGAATGCCGCCCCTGATTCCCCGATGCCTCAGATCCTGCAGCATCTCCTCTTCCGTCATATCCTCAGCGCCCACAGAAGCCGCATAGAACTTCGCATAAGCCTGCATTCTGTCCGGACTGACCGTCAGCTTATAGCATTCTCTCTCCGGAAACCGGGTTTCGTTGCCGACACAGATCTCCTGCTCTTCTTTCTCCGCTCCATCCAC
>CAMWMO010000313.1 GCA_947175305.1 uncultured Lachnospiraceae bacterium | reverse complement strand
AGTAATTCAACTTTCCCAGCAGACATTTCCAAACATAGCCTGTATAAATGATGCCTGAGACTTAATCCAATCAGTTACTTTACTTTTTACGTAGGTTGTGATATCTGCTGACAATGCTCCAAACTGTTCCATAAATAGGGCCATAAGACTTTGGAGTGCACTGACTAAATCCATGTCCTGTATATCATCACAGAGCATGAAAAATAACTCACCATACGTTTTCTCATCATTCCGGTTACGCCGCATCCATTCCAGAATGATATATCTTGTAAATACAATGGTGGTATGGCTGACCATTGCGTCATAGGAACGGCTCTGAAATTCTGTGCCAAGTTTCAAGAAAGATTTTGACGCTTTGAAAAAGCACTCAATTGACCAGCGGTTCCCATAGATACGTACAATCTCTTCGTCTGAAAGAGAGCAGTCTGTGCTCAACAGATACAGGCATTCACTCTTTTTATTGCGGTTACGCACAAAGACGATCTTAACAGGGATACCGCTCCTGGTTGTTACATTCAGAGAACCAAATGTATTGCGTGCACCTGAAAAATCAACAGATTTCCTTAAACCGGGAAGATCATACGGTCTGCCATTATAAATATATCGCTGCTTCAGCTGTTTGACCATGCCGATCACATCTAACCCGGTTTCAAGGACAGATCTTATCATCGGCTCTGTAGTAAACCATGTATCCATAAGGACATAATCCGCCTGGATTCCAGCAGCCAAAGCCCTCCGGACCAGCCTGACAGCAGCCTCTGGTTTTGAAAGAATACTTTCCTTTCTGGCTTTGTAACCGTTAGAACGGTGGTCGATCTTATCGGTAATCTCCTGGTAACGGTTACTTTTCTTTGCGGAGGAGAGCATGTTAAAAGCTACCGGCAGAAAGCTGTAGCCGTCAGACCATCCGAGCGTGAGCAGCGTAAATCCTTTTTGATATCTGTGCTCTGCATGGTCATATACTCGTGCGAGGAGTTCCACCGCCTTACTGCGGCTGCGCCTGACCACGGAATCATCCAGAACAAGTACTTTGACACGTTCCGGTCTGGTAAGGGTGCTGAATATGCCAGTTACTTTTGCGGCAAGAAGCAGTAAAAATTTTGTCCAGTTAAAAGAAGTGTCATTCAAAAAGCGGTAATACGTGTTCTTGGAAACAGCCTGGTCTTTATGCTTGGAATTCAGGAAACGAAAGAGATTCTTTCCCTGAAATACTAACAACAGTAAAAACTGAAATACTTCAAATGCAGGAACCCCGCAGTTTTTTGTGATATTTGCTTTGCGGAGCAACTTTCCAATCTGAAGTTCCTTTATCGAAGCAGAAAATTCATTTTGGGTATAGTCAGTTTTGGTATTTGGGTTTATCATAAAGTCAGCACCTTTTCTTTTTGGTTTTTATTGTTGTGGTGACTTTATTATACCAAAGATCAGGTGCTTTTTTATGTCAAGGCACCAATTTATGAAGTTATTTTGCCTGAATCAGCGGGTTATCAACCTATATTTAAAGGTGGGAAAGTTGAGTAAGTAACTTTTGAGACTTTTCGCGACCTCACGAACTTCTTCTAATCCGGGATCCTTCTCCATTTCCCTCATCCACTGATATTCTAATTTTGTACCTGTCGGAATCCCGGACGATACCGACGCGCCCGAACCAACAATAAAGCAGAATCTCTCCGAATTATCTCTTCCTTCCCTGATCGCCCTAACAAGCTGATTAATTGATATTAATTGATAATCTTTGATAATCTGTTCTCCCATGCTATTACCCTCTTCTTTCGTTCCTTTAAAAACCCAAGTGTTATTTCTCGGATTGTATTATCAAACCGCTTATAAATGGTCTCTCTCTTTCTAAATCAGACTACGCCATTTCTTCTTAATTATATCCCGAGATCCTGTAACAATCAATAAAACATTTCACAACAATCACTCCATTACAATATGCAAAAAAGCGTCCGTCGATTTTCCTTCGACAAACGCTCTCGCTTCCTATCTGTCCGTAATGCTCAGTGCCTCCACCGCAACGCTCCCGCCTCTTGCAATCTCAATCCGTCCTGCAAAGCATTTTCCCAATAACGCTATCAAATCATTATTGTGATTTTCTGTTTCCACGCTTTCTATCAACACCGCATCCCGGTCATAATCAATTACTGTGGCGTTAAAAATCTGTGACATCCTGAAAAGCTCCTCCACATCCTTTTCAGAGCAGCCGCTTACCCTGATAAACATCAGCTCTTTCCTATGGATGGCAACATCCGTATAATCCACCACCTTTATAACCTCAACGCTTCTGTTAAGCTGCTTTTTTACCTGCTCAAACGTCCGGTCATCACTTATCAGACTGATCGTCATGCGGGAAACCGTCTTATCCTCCGTAACGCCGACAGTCAAGCTGTCTAAATTATAAGATTTACCCGAAAACAGACCGGATATCCTGGTAAGTACGCCGATTTCATTTTCTACAAACAGGCAGAGCCATCTTTTTTTCATCTCAGTCAACCTCCCATTCCAAAATCATATCATGCAGAGCATTTCCGGGCAGAACAATGGGCAATACATTCTCCTCCCTGTCAATGATAAATTCAATGATGGTCGGCACGTTTCTGTTATTCTTTGCCGTTTCCAGTGCCGCCACGATCTCTTTCTCATCCGTTACCCGGATTCCTTTTGCCCCATAGCTTCCCGCCAGTTTAACAAAGTCAGGCGTATATTCCGGGCAATGTTCTGTCGGAACATTGCATTTCATATTACAGCTTTTTCTGTACCGCATACAGGTACTGGAATATCGTCTGTCAAAAAACATTTCCTGCCACTGCCTGACATTCCCTAAGTAGCCATTGTTTAAAACACAGATTGTAATCGGCAATTCATAGACCACCGCCGTCGCCATCTCCTGTATGTTCATCTGCATACCCCCATCACCGGAAATGACCACCACATCCCTGTCCGGATTCCCAATTTTAGCTCCAATTGCCGCCGGAAATCCATACCCCATCGTTCCCAGGCCACCGGAGGTCAGCATCTGCTTTCTCTCATCCAATTCCAAAAACTGCGTTGCCCACAACTGGTTTTGTCCTACGTCTGTAGCGATGATCGCATTGTCAAAGACCCGGTTGATCGCTTGTATGATTTTTTCCGGCGTCATTCCCTCTTTTTTCATCGTGACAGGATACTGCCGCTTCCACTCCCTGATCTGCTCCACCCATGCTTCTATATCTAAGGGCTTTGCTTTTTCAAGCAGCTTGTTAATTGCCATTTTCGCATCCGCCACAATCGGAACCGTAACGGCAATATTCCTTGAAATAGAAGCGGCGTCTATATACACATGAATGATGGCGGCATCCGTAGAAAACTGTTCCGTCTTTCCCGTAATGCGGTCATTGAAC